>JBOHSQ010000118.1:0-15220 GCA_050733295.1 Gemmatimonadales bacterium | reverse complement strand
CACCACGGTCTCGCGCTGGTTGGTAAGGCCGAGCACTTGCGGGATGACGCCCGCGCGGGCGATGGCTTCCCGCCCCGCCTCGATCGCGCTCCGGATCAGTTCCTCGGGGTCGTGCTCCACCCAGCCGGGCCGGGGATACTGCTGGCCGATGGCGCGATATCCCCGGCCCAGGAGCGCGCCATCATCGGCCAGCACCAGTGCGGTGGTGCCGGTCGTCCCCTGGTCGATGGCCAGCACCGCCTTCATGCGGTGACCCGCCGCGCGGGAAGCAACCTGGTGAGCAGTACCCCGCCCACGATGAGCGCCGCCCCGCCCACCTGGAGCGGTAGCGGTCGCTCACCCAGGGTCGCCCAGGCGAGGAGCATGGCCACGGCGGGGATGAAGCAGTTGTAAACCGCGGTGCGCGAGGGCCCCACCTCCGCCACGCTCGTGTTCCACACCGTGTAGGAGAGCACCAGCGCCAGGATGGTGGAGTACGCCAGGCCTCCCCAGCCGACCAGCGTCACCGAGCCCCAGTCGGTCGAGATGATTGCCGGCAGTCCGGCGAGGAGCAACCCGGGCGCGCCGGTGATCAGGGTGAGCGCGGTGAGCCGGAGCGGGCTCATCGTCGGCGCCCAGCGGCGTACGCCCACCGTGTAGGCCGCCCAGCAGAGTGCGGCGAGCAGGATCGGGATGTCGCCTGCGAGCGAGGCGGTGGAGAGGTGGATGCCCGAGTTCGCCAGGACCATCACCACGCCGGCGAACGCGACCGCCACGCCGAGTGCGTGCGTCGGGGTGAGCCGCTCCACTCCCGTCAACGCCCCGAGGATGGTCACGAGGACCGGATTGCTGGCCAGCAGGAGCGAGGTGTTTGCGACGCTCGTGTGGTACAGGCCGGTCATGAAGAGGATCTGGTACGCAGTGTTGCCGAGCAATCCCAGCCAGATGACCGCCCCCGCGGTGCCCGGGGGCGGCGCGATCGACCCTTCCCGGCGGCGCAGCACGGCGGCGAAGAGCAGGCTTGCGAAGGTGAACCGGATCCCGGCGAAGGCGAGAAGGGGAATCTCGGCGAGTGCCGCCTTCACGATCGGGATATTTCCGCCCCAGACGAGCACCACAAAGAGCATCGCCAGGTCGGCGCGCGAGGCGCCGCGGTGCGAACGGGGGCCGGGCATCGGGACAAGATAGCCCGGTGGTGTCGGCGCGCCGTTCCCCCTAGGTTGCCTCGCGTTCTCGCCGATTCGCCAACGCCCGGGAGCCCGCCCCATGACCGCGCAGGACGCCCTGCTCTTCGACCTCCGGGACGGAGTCGCCCTCGTCACGTTCAACCGCCCCGACAAGCTGAACGCGCTGAACACGGAGGTCCTGGGCGCCCTGCGAGAGGTGGTCGGCCGGATCGAGTCCGACGAGGCGATCCGGGGGGCCGTCCTGACCGGCTCCGGGACCAAGGCCTTCGTAGCCGGCGCGGATATCGCCGAGATGGCCGGACAGACACCGGTGGCCGCCGAGGCCCGCGCCCGCCGGGGACAGGCCATCTTTCGGCGGATCGAGCGCTGCGGGAAGCCCGTGGTCGCGGCGGTGAACGGCTTCGCGCTCGGCGGCGGATGCGAGCTCGCCATGGCCTGCCATCTCCGCGTCGCCAGTCGCACCGCGCGATTCGGCCAGCCGGAGGTGAAGCTCGGGATCGGGCCCGGCTATGGCGGTTCGGTGCGGCTGCCCCGCCTGGTCGGCAAGGGACGCGCGCTGGACATCCTGCTCACCGCGCGCATGGTCGACGCGGAGGAGGCCCTGCGCATCGGCCTCTGCGACCGGGTCGTGGAGCCCGAGGCCGTCGTGGCCGAGGCCGAGGCGTTGGTCCGGACCATCCTGGAAATGGGCCCGGTGGCGATCCGGCACGTCATCGAGGCGGTGGACGCGGGGTACGAGATGGGCCTCGACGACGCGCTCGCGTTCGAGGCGGTCAAGTTCGGGCTTCTCTCCGGGACCGAGGATGTCCGGGAGGGAATGAGCGCCTTCCTGGACAAGCGGCGGGCCGTCTTCCGGGGCCGCTGAGCCGCCATTCCGGGGCGGTTTCGGGCTGCCCCGGACCCGCCCGCGCGGCTATCTTTCATTGATGATTTTGGGGTCCTCGCAGGGCCGTATTCTGGCCCTTGGAGCGACGCTCGCCTTGGCCGGTGGCGTGGTCGCCGCCTGCGACGAGCGGGAACGGGTTACCGCCCCGGGGCCCGGGCCGGGTGGCGGCGGTGATGACCGGGGGCCGGAGGTGACCATCACGGCCCCCGCCGGCGACACCACCGTGGACGCCGGTCCGGCAGTGTTCGTGGTCGGCCGGGTCACCGACCCCGACGGCGTCGACAGCCTCTACATCGAGAACGAGGGAGGCATCACCAGCTTTCCCCCGTTCAAGCACGACGGTAGCGACGAGATGACTTTCGGCCTGCCGTTCGGGACCACCGGCCTGGGCGGCACGACCTTCCTCGTGCGCATCTTCGCTGTGGACCGTGACGGCGAGCGTGGCGATACCGCCGAGCGGCAGATTTCCGTCCAGTAGTGCGACTCTACCGGCTCGAAGTGATCGGGTTCCGGAACCTGAGGGACGGAGGGCTCGAGTGGCCGCCCGAGGGGGCGCTGCTGCTCGGCGCCAATGGCCAGGGCAAGACCAACGTGCTCGAGGCGGTGGCCTACCCTGCCCTGTTCCGGTCGCTGCGGGGCGCGCCCGACGCCGAGCTCGCGGCGTTCGGCGGTTCGGCCTTCCGGGTGGCGGTGGACGCGAGCGGCGGATCCCCGCTGCGGCTGGAAACCGCGTGGCATCACGCGCCGCGCCGGAAGCAGGTGCTGGTCGACGGCGCGCCACCGGAGAAGCTGGCCGACGCCGTGGGGCGCTGGCTGGTCGTGGGCTTCCTCCCTACCGACGTGGCGCTCGCCGCGGGAGAGGCGAGTCAGCGTCGGCGCTACCTGGACCGGATGCTCTCGGTCGCGGATGGCCGTTACCTGGCGGCACTGCTCGCCTACCGGGCGGCGCTGGCCCAGCGGAACGCGGCACTCCGGACCCGCCGAGCCGACCTGGCGGAAGCCTTCGATGCGCCCTTGGCGCGGGCCGGCGCCGTCATCGTGGCGCGGCGAGTGGAGTGGGCGCGGCAGTCGGCGGAGCGCTTCGCCACGGAGCTCCAGGGGCTCGGCGAACCAGCAGAGGCGCGGCTCGAGTACGTCGGCGATGCGGACCTCGCGGATCCCGGCGCCTGGAGTCCGGCCCTCCGCCGGGCAGGCCGCCGCGATGCGGCTCGAGGCCTGACCACCGTGGGCCCGCATCGCGACGACCTCCGGCTGGTCGCCGGGGATCGGTCCCTGCGGACCTTCGGGTCGAGTGGCCAGCATCGGAGCGCGGCCGTGGCGCTCCGCCTGCTCGAGCTCCGGACCGTACGCGAGGCGCGTGGGAGCGAGCCCGCGCTGCTCCTCGACGACGTGTACGCCGAGCTCGATGGGGCGCGACAGGAGCGCCTCACCGCGCGGTTGGCGGGCGAGCCCTGCCAGGTATTTCTGACCGCGCCCCGCCGCGATGAGGCGCCCGGCGGCGTCCATCTTCCGGTCTTCGAGGTGCGGGCGGGCGCGGTGCGGGCCCTGGCCTGATGGAGGCGGCGTGAACGACCAAGCGCGCCGGCGCGTGACGCCGGTGGCCGAGGCGCTGGCGAGCTGGCTCGCGCGAAGCGGGTTCGGCCGCCGCCTGGAGCAGGCCAGAGTGGTGGCGGAGTGGCCCGCGCTCGTCGGCCCCCAGATCGCCGCCGTCACGGAGCCCGAGTCGGTGACGCCCGACGGCGTGCTCCGCGTCCGGGTGGCGACCGCGCCGTGGGCGGCCGAACTGAGCCTGATGACGCCGCGCATCCTGGCCCGCGTGAACGCCGGGCGCAGGGCGCGCATCACCGAGATCCGCTGGATGGCCGGCCGCGACGGCCGGCCCCTGACACCCTGAACCGATCGGACCGATGGCCAACGCAGCGAGCACCCAGAAGCAGTACGACGCCCAGTCGATCCAGGTCCTCAAGGGCCTCGACGCCGTGCGCAAGCGGCCCAGCATGTACATCGGGTCCACCGGCGAGAACGGGCTGCACCACCTGGTCTACGAGGTGGTGGACAACTCGATCGACGAGGCGCTGGCGGGGCATTGCGACTCGATCACGGTCACGGTCCACCGCGACAACTCCATCACCGTCACCGACAACGGGCGCGGCATCCCGGTGGACCTCCACCCCACCGAGAAGGTGCCGGGCGTCGAGCTCGCGCTCACCGTGCTCCACGCCGGCGGCAAGTTCGACAAGAACACCTACAAGGTGTCGGGCGGCCTCCACGGCGTGGGCGTGTCGGTGGTGAACGCCCTGTCGGAGCGGCTCGAGGTCGTGGTGGACCGCGACGGTCGGCGGCACCACATGGCCTTCGTCCGCGGCCGCACCGTGAAGCCGCTCTCGGTCCTCGGGCCGGCCAAGGGTACCGGCACCACCGTCCGCTTCAAGCCCGACCCCGAGATCTTCAACGTCCTCGACTACAACTACCACACCCTGGCCGACCGCCTGCGCCAGCTCGCCTTCCTGAACGGCGGGGTGAAGATCACCATCACCGACGAGCGGGACGAGGCGCCGAAGTCCGAGACGTTCCACTACAAGGGCGGTCTGGTCCACTTCGTCGAGTGGCTCAACCGCAACAAGAAGCCGCTCCATCCGAAGCCGGTGGCGTTCCACGCGGTGAAGGATGACGTCGAGGTGGACATCGCGCTGCAGTACGAGGACGGGTACAACGAGAACACGTTCACCTTCGTGAACAACATCAACACCCACGAGGGTGGCACCCACCTCACCGGCCTCAAGGCGGCGCTGACCCGCACGGTGAACGAGGCGGCCAAGGCCGCCAACGCGCTCAAGAAGGCCGACTTCACCCTGTCCGGCGAGGACGTGCGCGAGGGGCTCACCTGCGTCATGCACGTCAAGGTGCGGGAGCCCCAGTTCGAGGGGCAGACCAAGACCAAGCTGGGCAACTCCGAGGTCGAGGGCATCGTGCGGCAGGTGGTGAACGAGCACCTGGGCGCGTACCTCGAGGAGCACCCCGGCGTCACCCGCAACGTGGTCGAGAAGGCGGTGTCCGCCGCCCGCGCCCGCGAGGCGGCCCGGAAGGCGCGCGAGCTGGTGCGCAAGAAGTCGGGGCTCGAGAGCGGCGTGCTGCCGGGCAAGCTGGCCGACTGTTCCCTCTCCGACCCGGCGCTGTGCGAGATCTACATCGTCGAGGGCGACTCCGCGGGCGGCTCCGCCAAGCAGGGTCGCGACCGCTCCTTCCAGGCCATCCTGCCGATCAAGGGCAAGATTCTCAACGTGGAGCGGGCGCGGATCGACAAGATCCTCGGCAACGAGGAGATCCGGGCGATCATCACGGCCATCGGCGCCGGGGTGCGCGACGACTTCAAGCTCGAGGACGCGCGCTACCACAAGATCATCCTGATGACCGACGCCGACGTGGACGGCGCCCACATCCGGACCCTGCTGCTGACCTTCTTCTTCCGGCAGATGCACGAGCTGATCGAGGCGGGGTATGTCTACATCGCCCAGCCGCCGCTCTACCGCGTGGCGCGCGCCAAGGAGGAGTACTACGCCTACACCGAGCAGGAGCGCGACGAGTACGCGAAGCGGCTGAACGGGGAGGGCGGCAAGGCCACCGTGAACATCCAGCGCTACAAGGGCCTGGGCGAGATGAATCCGGACCAGCTCTGGCGCACCACGATGGACCCGGCCACCCGCACCGTCCTGCGCGTCACCATGGAGGATGCGGTCGAGGCGTCCGCGCTCTTCGAGAAGCTGATGGGCGACGAGGTCGAGCCGCGGCGGGAGTTCATCGAGCAGAACGCGCGGTACGTCTCCAACCTGGACGTGTAGGGGGCGCCGCCCCGGCGGCTCACGCCACCACTTCCGCCCCCCGGGCCGTGACCCGGTGCGAGATGAGCGGCGGCACCACCGGCGCTGCCTCCCCGATCGAGATGGCCCGGGCCAGCGCCTCGAACCCCAGGGCGGCACCCGCGGCGTCCCGCGCAAAGACCGACGCGAGCGGTTCCCCCGCCTGCACCTGGTGGCCCGGCTTCGCAGTGATCACGAAGCCGACCGCCGGGTCGACCTCGTCCTCCACCCGCTGGCGCCCTCCGCCCAGCGCCGTGATCGCCTGGCCGATGGCGCGGGGCTCGACCCATTGGACGTAGCCCGCCGCCGGGGCCTCGAAGATCTCGACCGCGGCCGCCTGCGGCAGGGCCGCAGGGTCCTCGGTGATCGCCGGATTCCCGCCCTGCGCCTCGACCATCCTCGCGAAGCGCTCGAGCGCCCGCCCCGAGGCCAGCGCCTGGTCCAGCTGGGCGCGCGCCGACTCCCGGGACAGCGCCCCGTCGGCCAGGCGCAGCATCTCCACACCCAGCCCCAGGGTGACCTCGCGGAGGTCCGCCGGGCCCTCCGCCCGCAGGGTCATCAGCGCCTCCTCCACCTCCAGCGCGTTCCCGCAGGCGTGGCCCAGCGGGCGGTCCATCGAGGTCAGCAGCGCCACGGTGGGGCAGCCGCGCGCCGACCCCAGCCGGATCATGCTCTGCGCCAGCTCCAGGGCGCGGTCGATGGCGGGGAGGAAGGCGCCGCTCCCGGTCTTCACGTCGAGCACCAGGCCGTTGAGCCCCTCGGCCAGTTTCTTCGACATGATGCTGGCGCTGATCAGCGGGACCGACTCCACCGTCCCGGTCACGTCCCGGAGGGCGTAGAGCTTCCGGTCAGCGGGTGCGATCTCGTCCGATTGGCCCAGCATGGCGCAGCCGATGGCGCGCACCTGCGACTCCGCCTCGCGCAGCGAGAGCCGGGTGCGGAAGCCCGGGATCGACTCCAGCTTGTCCAGGGTGCCCCCGGTGTGGCCCAGCCCCCGGCCCGACATCATCGGCACAGCCACGCCGCAGACGGCGAGGAGCGGGGCGAGCACCAGCGAGGTCTTGTCGCCCACGCCGCCCGTCGAGTGCTTGTCGATGCGCGGCACCGGATAGCCGTCGAACCGGAGCCGGTCGCCCGAGTCCAGCATGGCCTCGGTGAGCGCATCGAGTTCCGCGTCCTCGAGCCCGCGGAACACCACCGCCATCAGCAGCGCGGAGACCTGGTATTCGGGCACCGCGCCGCGCGCATACTCGCGCACCAGCGCCCGCCATTCGTCCGGCGTGAGCGCGCCGCCGTCACGCTTGCGTTCGATGAGGCGCGGAACCACCATTCAATCGTCCCCCGACCCTGGGTTGCCCCGGCCAATATGCGCTCCGATTCCCGCCTCTGCACCCTCCTCGCCATGGCCGTCGTCGCCGCCGCTCCGGTGGCGGCGCAAGGCGTCGACGAGCAGGTGGCGCAGGGAAAGGCGGCGTGGGATGCGCGTGACCCGGCCGCGGCGCTGCGCCACTTCGAGGCGGCGCTCGCCATCGACTCGATGAACTATGAGGCGAACTGGCGCGGCGCCATCGCCGCGATTGATATGGGCAAGCAGACGCCCGACTCGGTGAAGAGCCCCGAGCGCGACAAGCTCTACGCCCAGGCCGAAGGGCTGGCCAAGCGCGGCGTCGCGGCCAACCTGATGGGGGCGGACGGGCATTTCGCGCTGGCCGCGGCCATCGGGCGCGCCTCGCTCACCAAGTCGGCCAAGGAGCGCGTCCGGCGCGCCAACGAGATCCGGATCGAGGCGCTCAAGGCGCTCCAGCTCAATCCCGAGCACGACGGTGCCTGGCATGTGCTCGGGCGCTGGAACGCGGAGATCATGCGGCTGTCCGGGGTGGAGCGCTTCTTCGCCAAGAACTTCCTCGGGGGCAAGGTGTTCAGCGAGGCGTCCTGGGCGGAGGCGGAACGCGCCCTCGGCAAGGCGGTCGAGTACCGGCCCGGCTACATCTACCACCGTCTCGACCTGGCCGAGGTCTACCTCGACCAGAAGAAGAACCGGGAGGCGGAATCGCAGCTGAGGGCCATTCCCGACCTCCAGCTCATCGACGTGATGGACCCGCAGTACCAGCGCGACGCGGCACGTCTCCTGTCGACCCTCCCGGGCTCCGGTGCCCGCTGATCCAAGCCCCGTTCCGGTGAACACGATGCACGCCACGACCCCGTCGTCCGAGATCGAGTCGCTCCGCCAGCGCGTCCGCACCCTGGAGCGCGAGCGCACCCACCTCCTCACGGTCATCGAGATCCTCCAGGAGATCGCGGGCTCGCTGCAGTTCTCCGACGTGGTGCAGGCCGTGTCGCGGAAGCTGGGCGAGGCCTTCGGCCTGGACCGGTCGTCCGTCTTCCTGGTGGAGCGCGGCGGCGAGGTGGTGCGCCTCGTGGCCACCTACGAGGACCCGAGCATCCGCAACTACGTGGTCGATGCGGAGCGCTATCCCGAGCTCAAGCGCGCGATCCAGTCGGGCCGCACGGTGTTCATTCCCGACGTGGCCAGCGACCCCGCCCTCCGGCAGGTGCGCGGAAACCTGGCGACCCGGCGGGTCAAGTCCATCACGGTCGTGCCGATCACGTGGAGGGGACGCGCGATCGGCGCGATCTTCCTCCGCACCTTCCGCGACGGGCCCAGCTTCTCGGACGAGGACGTGCGGTTCTGCGAGGTGGTGGCGAGCCTCACCGCCAAGGCGCTGCGCAATGCCCACCGCTTCGAGCGGCTCCGGTCGGCGCGGGGCGAGGACCCCGCCATCCGGGCTCTCGACCGCGAGCGGGTGGCCTTGCTCGGGTTCCTCCGGCGCCTGCTCAACACCTCCGCCGACCGCGAGGGACCCTGGGGCGAGGAGGCGCTCGGGAAGGCCGACGCCGAGGAGCTGGACCGGCTCGTCGGCGTCGCCATGACGGTGATCGCCCAGGAGGCGAACGCCAGATGACGCCCCGGGGCGGGCGGGACGACCTCGCCCGCCTGGTCGCCTCCCTCCGCGAGCAGATCGACCGCGCCAACCAGGCCTATTACCTCGAGGACGCGCCGGTCATCGCCGACGCAGAGTACGACCGCCTCTTCCGCCAGCTCCAGCAGGTCGAGGCCGAGCACCCCGAGCTGGCCTCCCCCGACAGCCCCACCCAGCGCATCGGTGCCACCCCCGCCACCGCCCTGGCGAAGCGGCCGCACCGCCGGCCGATGCTGTCCCTCGCCAACGCATTCACGCCGGAGGAACTCGCCGCCTGGGAGGAACGGAACGCGCGCCTCTCCCCCGAGGTCCGCGCCGCGGGGTACACCACCGAGGTCAAGATCGACGGCGCCGCCGTCAACCTCACCTACGAGAACGGCCGCTTCGTGACCGGAGCCACGCGCGGGAACGGCGTCATCGGCGAGGAAGTGACCGCAAACCTCCGGACCATCGGGGACATTCCGCTCGCCCTGAAGGGCGGCGGCTGGCCCGCCGTCATGGAAGTGCGCGGGGAGGTGTACCTCCCCGTCACCGCGTTCCGGAAGGTGAACGCAGAACGCGAGCGGGCCGGGGAGCCGGTGTTCGCCAATCCCCGGAACGCCGCGGCCGGCGCGCTCCGGCAGCTCGACCCCGAAATGACCCGCCGGCGCCGGCTCCGGATGTTCGCCTTCCACGTCGAGGCGGTGGAGGGCAAGCTCAGCCTCTCCACCCAGTGGGAGGTCCTGGAGCAGCTCGCGGCGTGGGGGTTCCAGGTCGAGCCGCACCGCGCGGCGCTCCCGGGGCTGGCCGCAGTGCAGGCCAAGGTCGCCGACTACGAGTCGCTCCTCGACCTGCTGCCGTTCGGTGCCGACGGGGTGGTGGTGAAGGTGAACCGCCTCGCGCTGCACGAGGACCTGGGCATCGTCGGCGGGCGCGAGCCACGCTGGGCGGTGGCCCGGAAGTTCGCCCCCGACGTCGGGATCACCCGGCTGGTCGACATCCACGTCAATGTCGGCCGCACCGGGGCGCTCAACCCCTATGCCGAGCTCGAGCCGGTGGAGATCGGCGGCGTCACCGTCTCGAGTGCCACGCTGCACAACGAGGACCTGATCGCCCAGAAGGACATCAGGATTGGTGACTTGGTCGAGGTGGTGAGGGCGGGGGACGTGATCCCCCAGGTGCTCGGTCCCCTGCGGGAGCGCCGGGAAGGCAGCGAGCGCCCGTTCGTGATGCCGGACCGCTGCCCCCGGTGCGGGACCGCGGTCGAGCGCGCGGCGGACGAGGCCCTCCGCTATTGCCCCAACGTGTCCTGCCCGGGACGGGTGCTCGAGGGCATCGTCCATTTCGCCGGCCGGGACGCGATGGACATTCGCGGACTGGGCTACGAGCGCACCCAGCAGCTGCTCGACGCCGGCCTGGTCAAGGATGTCGCCGACCTCTACGCGCTCGAGCCCGGCCGCCTCGTCGAACTGGACCGCTTCGCCGCCCAGTCCGCGGAGCAGCTCGTCCGCGCCATCGACGCCAGCCGCGCCCGTCCGCTCTCGACCCTGCTCTTCGCGCTCGGGATCCGCCACGTCGGCAAGAACAGCGCGGCGCTCCTCGCCCGCCGCTTCGGCACCCTCGAGGCGCTTGCCGCGGCGGACGAGGCCACCATCGGCACCGTGCCCGGCATCGGGCCGACTATCGCACATGCGGTGACTGAGTTCTTCGCCGAGCGACGGAATCGCGACTTGCTGGACCGCCTGGTCGCCCACCGGCTGACCACCGTCGAGCCCCGTGCCGCCAGGAGTGACGGCGCGCTCTCGGGCGGCACCTTCGTGCTCACCGGGACCTTCCCCACCCTTTCGCGCGCGGGCGCTGCGGCCCTGATCGAGGAGGCGGGCGGGCATGTGTCCAGTAGCGTGAGCCGGAAGACCACGGCAGTGGTGGCCGGCGAGGAGCCCGGGTCCAAGCTGGACCGTGCGCGCGACCTGGGGATCGAAGTCATCGACGAGGCCGAGCTCTTGCGTCGCGTCGGTCGCGCGTCCTAGGATTCGCGGCCCTTCCCGAGGAATGCCCATGACCGCCACGACCCGCCCCGATCTCGCCGCGAGCCAGTGCCTCGCCCTCGGGCGCCGCACCCTGCACCAGCTCCGGGCCACCCTGGAGCGCGAAAGCGGCGCGCAGGCTGCGACCTGGCTGCAGGAGGCCGGGTTCGCCGCCGGGGACGACCTCTTTCGCGCATTCGCGGCGTGGCTGGCTGAGGCCTACGGCGTGGATCAGCCGGAGTCGCTCGACGAGGCGAGGTTCGGCGAGGTGGTGAGCGACTTTTTCGGGGGGCTCGGGTGGGGCGGGCTCACCCTCACGCGGCTTTCGCCGAGCGTGGTCGCGTTCGACTCCGGGGACTGGGCCGAATCGCAGCCGGGCGGGGAGACCCAGTACCCCTGCTGCCACGTAACCAGCGGAATGCTGGCGGCGTTCCTCAGCCAGCTCGCCGGATCGCCCGCCGCGGCGATGGAGGTCGAGTGCCGGACCCGGGGTGAGGCGCGCTGCCGCTGGCTGGTCGGAAGCCCGGAAACGTTGGGGACCCTGTACGACCTGCTGTCGCGCGGCTTGTCCTACGAGCAGGCGCTGTCGGCTTCGGCCTAGCTGGGCCGCCGCACCAGTTCCCCGTTCACCACGATCTCCCGGTCCCAGGGGAGGACGATCTCCTGGTCGGTCTCGAACGCCCAGAAGTCAGGCTGGTAGGGACCGGTGCGGAACGAGACCCCTGTCCGCACGTCCGCGGGAAAGCGCTGCCGCACCTCGTTCAGGGCAAGCCGCATCGTGTGGCCGGAGTCGCAAGTCTCATCCACCAGCAGGACGCGTCGCCCTCCGATAGAGGCCGGGGGGCCGGACACCAGCACCGGCTCGGCGTCGCCTTCCTTGCGGGTGACGACCATCGAGGCGAAATCCACTCCCAGAATGGAGGCGACGACGGCGCCGGGGATGACGCCCGCCTTCGCAATACCCAGCACGACCTCCGGTTCATAGACCCGCGCGACCTTGAGTGCCAGGGCGCGGCAGATCTCGCCGAAGAACGGCCAGTCGACTTCCATCACGCCCCGGGGGCCGGGGCTGGGGTTGCGGGTCACGAAAGGCCTCGAGCGGGGGGCCGAGTGGAACGTACCCGTCGCCCTTCCGCGCGGCAACCATGCGTTGCGGAGGCCCCGAACCGCGGGCTATGTTTGGGCAGCCGTTCGACTTGAATTCCCGCGACCACTTCGAATCGAGGAAGCCCGACCGGGATGAGCTTCTGGCGCAGGCTCTTCGGCGGGGGCCGGGAGGCACCGAGCCCCCAGCGCCTCGACTACTTCAATGAGGCCCTGGCACTCGAGCGTCAGGGCGATCTGGACGCGGCCCTTACCTCCTATCGGCTCGCACTCCGCGACGATCCGCGAAACGTGAAGGCCCTCCAGAACATGGCGATCGTCTGCAGCAAGCAGGCCCGTCCCGAGGAGGCGCTGCGCTACTACCGGCAGGCGCTGGCGATCGACCCCGACCTTCCTGGCGCACACTACGGCGTCGGCTTCCTCCTGCGCCACCGGGGCGAGCGGGGCCGTGCGGCCGAACACCTGCGCGCATTCCTCGCCGGCGCACCCCAGAATCCGGATCTCGCCAAGTTCGTCGAGCACGCCGAGCGCACCCTCCAGGCGCTCGAGAGCGAGGAGCCGGCGGAGCCCACCGGGGCGGCGGAGGGCGCCTGAGGCGTCTGGCCTTCCCGCTGCTCGCGGCCCTCACCGCGTGCAGTGACCTCGGCTCGGTCGAGGGTGGCGTGGTGGCGCTCGAGGTGGTGCGTCCCACGGTCACCCAGCTCGAGATCGGCGACTCGCTCCAGATGCAGGGGCAGGCGCTGGACCAGGACGGGAACGTGGTCCCGGGCTCGGGGCTCTGGTGGAGCACGCCGGACACGACCGTCCGAGTGGACAGCCTGCTCGGTTGGGTCGTCCCGCTCGAGCCGAACCTCACGGGACGTGTCATCGCCAGGGCGGGCACCCTGGTGTCCAATCCGACCACCTTCTCCTTCATTGCCCGCGCCGACACCCTGATCCTCGCCTCGGCGGAGGACGTGACCGTCCCCCCCGAGGAGATCAGCTCCGGGCCCATCGACGTCCGCCTGGAGTCATTCGATCCGATCGGGCCTCTCGCTGGCCGGCCCATCATCTTCGAGGTGATCGAGCCCGTCTTCGGGGATCCGCTCGACCGGACGGTGGAGCTCTCCACCGGCGTGCTGCTGGACACGGTCACGACCACGTCCACCGGGGGCCCGAGCCCGCCGGTGGAACTCCGCCTCGTCGCCGGCCAACCGGTGCCCGACAGCGCCGTGGTGGAGATCCGCAGCTTTCGCGCGCGGGGCACGACTCCCGTGCCGGGCTCGGGCCGGCGCGTGATCGTGCGCTTCTCTCCCTAGTCCCGACCGCATCGCAGTCGCAGGAGGACACCGTGGCCGAGCCGCATACGCTCAATGAGCTCTTCTTCCAGGCGATGGACCGGTTCGCGGGCCGACCGGTGGTGATGCGGGTCAAGCGGGACGACCGATGGACCGACTTGAGCTACAAGGACGTGCTCGGCCAGGTGCGCGATGCGAGCCTCGGCTTCCTGGAGCTTGGCGTTCAGCGCGGCGACCGGGTCGCGATCCTGTCGGAGAACCGGCCGGAATGGGCGGTCGCCGACTACGCCTGCCTGGCTGCCGGCTGCGCCGACGTGCCCATCTATCCCACCCTGCCCGCGAACCAGCTCGCCTATATCCTGCGGGATTCGGGTACCGTGGCGGTCTGCGTATCCAACGCGGCGCAGTTCGAGAAGATCGCCTCGGTGCGCCATGAGCTCCCTGCGCTGCGGCACATCATCACCTTCGATCGGCTGCCTGGCGGCGACGGGGTTAGGCAGTTTGGTGACCTGATGGCGCAGGGCCGCGCTGCCGCGGACCGGCATCCCCGCTGGCGGGAGACAGCCCTCGAGGCGGGGCCCGGGGACCTGGCCACGATCATCTACACCTCCGGCACCACGGGCGACCCCAAGGGCGTGATGCTTACCCATGGCAACATCACGTCCAACGTCGTGACCGCGCTGGCGCTCTTCCGGATCGGCGAGGGCGACGAGTGCCTCTCGTTCCTTCCGCTCTCCCACATCTTCGAGCGCATGGCCGGGCATTACCTAATGCTCAAGGCTGGCGTGATCATCAACTACGCCCAGAGCGTGGATACGGTCCCGGCCGACATGGCCGACCGGAAGCCCACTGTAATGGCCTCGGTGCCCCGGCTCTACGAGAAGATCTACGCCCGGGTGCTGGAGGGCGTGATGGCGGGGCCGCCGCTGCGCCAGAAGATCTTCTGGTGGGCCAAGCGGACGGCCGAGCGGTGGGCCGACCTCGATATCGCCGGAAAGCCGATTCCCCCCACGCTCGCCTTCCAGAAGCGGCTGGCCGATAAGCTGGTGTTCTCGAAGCTGCAGGCGCGGACCGGCGGCAGGGTGAAGTTCTTCATCTCCGGGGGGGCGCCGCTCTCGGCCGATATTGCGCGGTTCTTCTATGCGGCAGGGCTGCCGGTGCTCGAGGGCTACGGCCTGACGGAGACCTCACCGGTCATTGGCGTCAACACCTTCGAGCACAAGCGACTCGGCACGGTGGGCCGGCCCATCCCCGGGGTCGAGGTACGCATCGCGGCGGACGGTGAGATCCTCTGCCGCGGCCCCAATGTGATGAAGGGCTACTACAACAGGCCCGAGGCCACGGCCGAGGTGATCGACCGGGAGGGCTGGTTCCACACCGGCGACATCGGGCTGATCGACCAGGACGGGTTCCTGAAGATCACCGACCGGAAGAAGGACATCATCGTGACGGCCGGCGGAAAGAACATCGCGCCCCAGCCGATCGAGAACCGGATCAAGACCAATCCGCTCTTCCTGAATGTCGTGATGCTCGGCGACCGGCGGCAGTATCCGATCATGCTGGTCGTGCCGAACTACGACAAGGTGCGGGCGTGGCTCGCCGCGGAAGGCAAGCCGGACGGCAGCGACGCCGAACTGGCCGGGCGGCCGGAGGTGCGGGCGAAGGTGGAAGTCGAGCTCAAGTCCTCGCTCCGGGACCTGGCGCAGTTCGAGATGCCGCAGAAGGCACTGCTGCTCACCGCCGACTTCACCGTCGAGGCCGGCGAGCTGACCCCGACGCTCAAGGTCAAGCGGCGGGTCGTCGAGCAGCGGCACCGGGACCGGATTGAGGCACTCTACGCCGAAGCCGGCGGCGGGCCGGGGCACTGAGCGTCAGTCCCGCCCGCGTCGCGCCACCCACGCACCGCCCGCCTTCGCGAGGGGCTCGAGTGGAGACTCGAGCCC
>JBOHSQ010000117.1:0-14139 GCA_050733295.1 Gemmatimonadales bacterium | reverse complement strand
CCTCCAGGACGAACTGGAGGGTCGAGTCGTCGACGATCCGGAGGCCCTCGACGTCCTGGGTCTTTCCGTCGGCGTAGGCGCGTGCGCCCCGGATCGGGTGCAGCGGCCAGCTCCGTCCCCCGGTCGTGCCCGGGGCCAGCGCGCGCAGCAGCGAAGCGCGAATCCGTTCCGCCGTCACCGCACCGCCATCGTGGAATGTTGCCCCGGGCCGGAGGTGGAAGGTCCAGACGGCGCCGGTGGAATCAGGTTCCCACCTCGTGGCGAGTCCCGGGCCGAGCCCACCCTCGGGGTCGAACTGTGTCAGGTTGTCGAACACCATCGCCACTACCTCGCCCGTCGGCACATCGGTCGAAAGGGCGGGGTCGAGGCCCCGGGGCTCGGCAGTGAAGTAGTAGGTCAGCGTGCGTGGGGACGGTCCCTCGCCGCAGGCGGGAAGCAGGATCGTGCAGGCGAGGAGGATCCGTCGCATCGCGGCTCTTCCACTGGGCCCTCGAGGGAGCCCGGCACGGGATGGAGGGGGTGACCCAAACGTTGACAGTTGGCCGTAAGGTCGTGAGAATACCCTACTTACAATATGCCGTCAAGCAGGGTCGCGGGCCCCCTGAGGGCCTTCGGGTGGGCGCTCGGCGCCGTTGTGCTTCTGGCCACCGGCCCAGGGCCGGCGAAGGCGCAGGAGCCGCCCGGGCTGGTGGTGCGGCAGCTCGAATTCGATGGCAACGAGTCGATTGCCGATCCGGTACTCGCAGCCGGCATCGCGACCACATCCTCGAGCTGGTTCGCGACCTCCGGGCTGGTCCGGTGGGCGAGGCTGGGCGAGAAGCGCTACCTCGACGAGCAACAGCTTCGCAGGGACGTGCTCCGCCTGGTGCTGCTCTATCGCCGGAGCGGCTTCCTCGAGGCGACAGTGGACACGTCGGTGCAGCGCACCGCCGAGGACGCCTACATCACGTTCACGATCGACGAGGGCCCGCCGGTGCGACTCACCGAACTTCGGGTGAGCGGACTCTCGAGCATTGCCGATACCGCGGCGATCCTGCGTGACCTGCCGCTCCAGGTGGGAGACCCGTTCGATCGGCTGCTGCTTCAGGCCACCGCCGACACCCTCACGCGCAGGCTCCGGGACCGGGGATATCCCGCCGCGGAGGTGTTCGCCGGGTTCGACGTGGACCGGGCGGCCCGGGTGGCCACCATCTCCATGGAAGCGGTGCCGGGCTCTCCCGAGCGCGTGGGCGAGATCGAGGTGCTCGGGGTCAGCGAGATCGATACCGCGCTGGTGCGGGACCTGCTTGCGACCCGGCCGGCCAAGCCATTCTCCCAGAAAGACCTGGTCTCGAGCCAGATCAGCCTCTACACCAGCGGCCTCTTCCGCTTCGCGTCGGTGGACGTGGATTCCGCATGGACCCCGGATTCCGGCGCGGTGCCGCTCAGGGTCAGGGTGACGGAGGGCCGCCTGCACTCGGTGCGGGGTGGCGGGGGTTACGGCACCGACGACTGCCTGCGGCTCGCCGCGGGCTACACCGAGCGCAACCTCCTGGGCGCCGGGCGCATCCTCGACCTGAACCTCCGGTTCTCGAAGCTCGGCGTGGGTGAACCGACCCGGATCGACGGGATCGCGAACACCATATGCGGATCGATCGAGGATGATTCGATCGGCTCCGGCAAGCTCAACTACATCGCCTCGCTCGGCGTCCGCAAGCCGGCGTTCCTCTCGTACCGGAACGTCGGCACGGCCACGCTCTTCGCGGAGCGCCGCTCCGAGGTACGGGTCTACCGGCGCGAGGATCTGGGCTTCTCCATCGGCCTCCAGCGCACCGCGTGGAACCGGTTTCCATTCGGAGTCCAATACCGGCTCTCCTATGGCCGGACCGAGGCGCTGCCGGCGACGTACTGCGCGAACTTCAACGCCTGCACGCCGGAAGACATCGACCTGCTCCAGCAACGTCGCCTGCTTGGCGTCGTCAGCGTCAACGCGACGCTGCAGCGGGCCAACAATCCGCTGGACCCGAGCCGCGGCTACATCGCCTCGGCCGAGGTGGCGCACAGCTCGGCCGCCACCGGCTCGTCCACCCTGCAGTACTTCACGCGCGGGGTGGTGGACGTGGGATGGTACCGCCCCGTGGGGCGGGACGCCGTGCTCGCCTGGCGGATCCGTGGCGGGGCGGTCTATGCGCCGCAGACGGAGTTCACCACCGAGTCGGTGAGCTACATCCCGCCGGAGCAGCGGTTCTACGCCGGCGGTCCGAATGATGTCCGAGGCTACGATCGCAACGAGCTCGGTCCCGTGGTCTACGTCATCGACCAGGAGAACCTCCCACCCGACCTCGACGACATCAACCCGGGCGACTTGCGATTCTCGGCAACCGGCGGAAACACACTGCTCGTCGGCAACGTGGAGTTCCGCTTTCCCGCGCCGGTATTCCGGGGACGGCTCCGCCTGGCGGCGTTCGTCGACGCCGGCGGGGTCTGGCAGCTGGGCATCGATGACGCACCGTCGAGCGCGTTCCGGGTGACTCCGGGCTTCGGCGTGCGGCTCGCCACGCCGCTCGGCCCCGCACGGCTCGACGTCGGCTTCAACCCGTACGAGCGCCAACCGGGTGCTCTCTACGTGGAAACGGACGAGGGCGACCTGCTCCTGGTGACGGCGGACTTTTCAGCCCCGAAGCGGCGTGGCTACACGATCCACTTCGCGGTTGGCAACCCGTTCTGATGACGCGCCACCTGCCCCGGCTCGCGGTCACCATCTTCCTGGGTCTGCTGGGAGGAGGGCTGGGGCTGGCCACGGCCCTGGCGGCCTCCCCGCCGGGACGGGCGCTTCTCGCGCGGGCCGCCTCGGAGGCGCTGTCTCGAGCGCTCCGCGGGCAGGTCACCATCGGCAGCGTGGGGGGCAGCTTCTTCGGCGGGCTCACGATCCGCGACCTCGAGATCCGTGACGATGCGGGCCACCCGTTCGCCACCATCCCCCGCGCCGTGGTGGACTATCGGCTGGAGAATCTGCTCGCCGGCCGGATCGTGCTCGACCGCCTCATCCTGGTCGAGCCGCGCATCGAAATCGTGAAATGGCGATCGGGCCGGACCAATCTCGAAGACATCCTGCGTCTCGGAGAGGGCGAGCCGGGGACGGGTTCACCGCCGCTGGTGGAATTCCGGCAGGTCCTCATCGTCTCGGGCGACATCACGGTGCGGGTACCGTGGAACCCGCCCGATACTGCCAACACGCCCCAGGAAGTCGCGGACGCCGTGGCCGCCCAGCGGGCGGTTGCGGGACGTGAGATCGCGACCGGGCCCGAGGGGCTCGAGCGCGTGATCCGGCTCCGCCAGTTGACCGGCCGATTCCCGCGGATCACCGTCAGCACCCCGGACCGCGACCCCATCCAGGTCGAGGTCGACACCGTCGCGGTGGCGGTCAGCGACCCGCCGGTGACGATCCTCGACCTCGCCGGCCGCTTCGAGGTGGCGAACGACACGCTCGCCTTCGACGTGGCACGCGCCGTCCTGCCGAACAGCGAGGTGGCGGGCGCGGGTCTGGTCCACTGGCGGGACAGCGACCCGCGATACGACTTCCGGCTCGCGGCCCCACGCGCCGACCTGACCGACCTCCACTGGATCAGCCCTGCATTGCCGCTGATGGCGGGACGCGCGCAGGTGGAGGCCCGCTCCCCGGCACCCGGCCGCAACGAATTCACGGTCAAGGACCTCGACGTGGCCGCGGAAGACGGCAGCGCCGTGACCGGTGCCCTCACCGTGGTGCTCGATGAACGACGGCAGGACCTGGCACTGAACGACCTGAGCCTGGTCTTCCGGGACGTGGACCTGACGCACTTCAAGGGATTCCTCGACACCATCCCGTTGAGCGGCCGGCTGTCCGGGCCGGTGAGCACCGATGGCTTCCTCGACAACCTGGCCGTCCGGATCGACTGGGCCTTCGCCGACGCGCGCCTGCCCGAACGGCCGGTGAGCCGCCTCGCGGGAACGGGGCGTGTGCGGCTGGGTGGCCGCGACGGCCTGACATTCCTGCCCTTCACGCTCACGGCGTCGGACCTCTGGCTTCCCACCATCCGGCAGGTGGCCCCGCCGGTGGTGCTCGAGGGCCGCGCCTACGCCGCAGGCACGCTCGACGGGCCGTGGCGAGCCGTGACCTTCACCGGGAGTGTCACGCACCGCGACGGCGATCGGCCGGAGAGCGGTGCCAGCGGATCGGTCTTCCTCGACCTCCGCGGCGCCGAGGCGTTCGTGAGAGCAGACCTCGAGTTCTCCCGGCTCGACTTCGACGGCATCCGGGCGGGATTCCCCACGTTGCCGGTCCGCGGAGCGGTGGCGGGACCGATTGCGCTCGAGGGCACGGCTTCACGGATGAGGATCACCTCCCGGCTCGACGGGGACCTCGGTCACCTCGAGACCGACGGCTGGTTCGCCCTCGAGTATCCGGAACGCTGGGGCGCCGACTCGGCGGAGATCCGTTTCCGCGGACTCGACCTGGCCTCGCTTGCCGGGCGAGGCCCGACCACCCGGCTGGCTGGCACGATGCAGGTGACCGGCCTCGCGGGCGAGGCGCGCGCGCCGGAAGGCAGGATGTCGCTGGCCCTCGCCCGCGGCACCATCGATCGCTTCGAGTTCGACAGCATGCACGCGGTCGTCGAAGCGGCGGATTCGATCATCACGGTCGAGGACCTGGTCCTGGCGTGGCAGGATGGAGCGCTCACGGGATCGGGAGCGCTGGGCTGGGCCGCGCCGAAGACCGGCTCGCTGCACTTCGCGGTGGACGCCGCCTCGCTCCGATCGTTCGACGACTTGGCACACCACGTGGCCGGGCTCGAGCCGGACTCCCTCTCCCTGCTGGAGCCGCTCCGAGGTGCGCTCTCCGGGAGCGCCACCCTCGAAGGCAGCCTGGACCAGCTCTCCATCAGTGCCGACGCCGCGCTGCAGGACGCCGGCTGGCGGGGGCTGGCCCTCACCTCGGGCGAGGCATCGTTCACCCGGCGGCCGGCCGCGGACGGCGCGCAGCTCGAGTTCCGGGGCAGTGCCCCGAGCCTGCGGTGGGGCACGCGCCGGTTCACCGACCTCTCGCTCCGACTCGCTGGACGGCCCGACTCGCTCGAGTGGTCGGGTGGCAGTGGTGTGGGTCCTGGTTCAAGCGTCGCAAGCGGAGGCCGGTGGATGGGTGTGGGCCTCGACAGCTTCGCGCTCGAAGCCGACTCGCTCGACCTTGTGGCCGGGGGCCACGCCTGGCGGCTCGAATCCCCGGTCCGGCTCACGCGTGCCGGGCCGACGGTAACGCTCAGCCCGCTCGAGCTCGCGGCGGTGGATGGCGCGGGGCTGATCCGGACCGAGGGCGCCCCGCCCTTCGACACACCTGGCGACCTCCGCCTGGAGCTGGTCGGCGTGCGGCTCCGGGACCTCCTTGCCCTGGCCCAGGCGGACTCGACCACGTCGGCGACCCTGGACGCCGAGCTGCAGATTGCGGGCACCCGCGATCGCCCGCGCCTCCGCGGGACGATCTCGCTGGCCGACCTGATCATCGCGGACTTCCGCGGCCCGTTCGTCCAGGGCGTCCTCAACTACGAGGACCGGATCCTCGATGCAAACCTGCTGCTCTGGAAGACCGGTACCCGGGTCCTGACGGTGCGCGCGGCGCTTCCGCTCGACCTGGCATTCAGGCAGGTCGAGCGCCGGCGCATCCCCGGGCCGCTCGAGGTGGCGGCCGTGGCCGACAGCGTGGACCTGGGCATCCTCGAGGCCTTCACCTCGACGGTGCGGCGGGTGGAGGGCACGCTGGACGCCAACGTGGCTGTCGAGGGCCAGTGGGGCGCACCGAGGCTCCGGGGCAACCTGGAAGTCCGCGACGGCGCGGCTAGCGTGGCGGGCCTCGGCGTCCACTTCAGCGGGCTGGGCGGCGACGCCTCGTTCCGAGGCGACTCGATGGTGATCGACTCGCTCACGGTGCGGGGCGGCGAGGGCGTCCTCACGGCCACGGGCGCGGTCCGGTTCGAAGACCTGGTGCGGCCGATCCTCGACCTCGACATCCGCAGCCGGAACTTCCTGGCGATCGACGTGCGGGGCTACCTCACCCTCGAGGCCACCGGCAACCTGCGGCTGAGCGGCCCGGTGTTCGGCTCGACCCTCCGGGGCCAGCTGCGCGCGGAGCGGGGCCAGCTCTACTTCGCCGACCTGGTTTCGAAGGACATCATCAACCTCGAGGACCCGCGCAACGCCGACCTGATCGACACCACGCTGATCCGGAGTCAGGGCCTTGGCGCAGCCTTCCAGAGCCGCTTCCTCGATTCCCTCCGGATCGAGAACATGCGGCTCGAGATCGGCGACGACTTCTGGCTCCGGTCGAGCGAGGCCAACATCCAGGTGGACGGGGCGGTGCGGGTGAACAAGCTGCGAGACGAGTACCGCTTCGACGGGACCTTCAACGCCCGGCGCGGCACGTACGTGCTGAACCTCGGATTCGTCACCCGGGACTTCACGGTGACCCGCGGCACCGTGCGCTACTTCGGGACTCCCGACCTGAACGCCGCGCTGGACATCGAGGCCGAGCACACCATCCGGCCGGTGGACGACCCCGACGAGATCGTGGTGACGGCAAGGATCACCGGGACGATGCTCGCGCCCCGGCTCTCGCTCAGCTCCGACATGAACCCGCCGCTCACGGAGACGGACATCGTCTCGTACCTGATGTTCGGCCGGCCGTCGAGCAACCTGGCGGGCGGCGGCGCGCCCGGCACCAGCGAGCAGCTCGCGCTCGATGCCGGACTCTCAGTGCTCTCGAGCGAGATCGAGCGGACCCTGATTTCCGATCTCGGGGTGCCGGTGGACTTCATCCAGATCCGCCCCGCGGTGGGCGCATCGAGCTCCGGCGCCGCCACCGGGGTCACCGAGCTCCGGGCCGGGTGGCAGATGGGCCGGCAGTGGTTCCTCACGTTCAACGCCGGGTTCTGCGGGCTGAGCCAGATCAGCTACAACTCGGTCGGGGCGAGTGTCGAGTACCGCTTCCTGCGCGACTGGCGCGCCCAGGTAAGCGTCGAGCCGATCCTCTCCTGCTCCGGCGGGCGCCAGGTGGATCCGCTGTCGACCACCGGCCGGTATCAGGTCGGCCTCGACCTGTTCTGGGAAAAGGACTACTGAGCGTGGGTCGTGTCCTGCTGATCGCGAATCCTGCCGCCGCCCGGACCCAGCCGGGCGCCGTGCAGGCGGTCGTCGGGGTGCTCCATGCCGCCGGGTGGCATGCCGAGGTCGCGGCCACCGGTGGACCCGGGGATGCGCGCCGCCTCGCCGCTGAGGGGGTGAAGGACGGCGTGGACGTCGTGGCCGTGTTCGGGGGCGACGGGACGACGATGCAGGCGGCGACTGCCCTGGTGGGGACCGAGGTGGCGCTCGGACTCATTCCCGGCGGCACCGGCAACCTGTTGGCCGGCAACCTGCGCCTGCCGCCGCAGCCGGTGCGTGCCGCCGCGGCGATCACGCGCGGGCGCCGGCGGCGGATCGACCTCGGACGGGTCCAGCGCGCCGATGGCCCGCATTACTTCGCGGTCGCGGCGGGTGCGGGGTACGACGCGCGCGTGATGGTCGAGACCCCTTCCGAGCATAAGCGGCAGTGGGGAATGCTGGCCTACGTCGCGACGACATTCAGGCTGCTGCACGAGCTCCGCAGCGGGCCATGGCACATCACGGTGGACGGGCGCGAGTACGACGCCAATGCCTCCCTCGTGCTGGTGGCCAACTGCGCCGAGGTGATCCCGCCCTTGGTGAAGTTCCGCAGCACGGTGCGGCCAGATGACGGGATCCTCGACGTGATCGTCCTGCGAGCTGACAACCTTGGCGAGAGCGTGCGGGCGGTCTGGGACCTCCTCCGCGAGGCCGAGGGTGGTGAGCGCCGCGGGCGCGGCGCAGCGTTCGTGGGATTTGCGCGTGGCCGGGAAGTTACAGTCGAGTCGTTCCCGCCCCAGCCGATGCAGTTCGACGGTGATGGGGCGGGGGAGACGCCATTCACCGCCACGGTGGTGCCCGGGGCCGTAGAGGTGTATGTGCTGGAGGGCGCATGAGCGCGCCTGAGGTTCCCGCCCGGCGCCCGACTCCGGCCGAGGCGGCGCGCATCCTGGCGGAGCTCGCCGGCGGGCTCGCCACGGCCGGCACACTCGAGGACGCTGTGGACCGCGGCCTCACCGCGCTCCTCCGCCTGGTGCCGGGCGACGGTGCCGCGGTCGCCGAACGACTCGAGGATCCGCCGGGAAGCCTGGTGGTGCTCGGATCAACCGGCCCGGAGTCCCGGGTGCAGCCTGCAGGTGCGATGCTCGGCGCCACCTCGCTCGCGGCCTCGGTGCTCAGGAGCGGCAAGCCCCGGATCAGCGCCAACCTGGACGCCGAGCCGGAAGTCGCGGCGAATCCGCTGCGCACCCGGCTGCCGCGGCCCGGGGTGGTCATGCCGATGCGGCTGGGAGGCGGTGCGGGTGGCGTGTTGACGGTCTCCGGCGCGGAGCGGCCGTGGCAGGCTCCGGATCCGGAGGAGCTCGAGTTCCTCGGCGCCGTCGCGGACCAGCTCGGCAGCGCCATCGTGGCGCTCCGGACCCGGGGTCGGCTTCTCAGCCGGCTGGACCAGATCGACGCGCTCGGCCGGGTGGCGCATGTCCTCACCGGGGTCGAGGACGCGGGCCGCACGATGGAGTTCGTTGCCGAGGTGGGGCGCGAGGTCTTCCTCGCCCAGCGGGCGGCCGTCTTCCTGTTCGACTGGACGGCGTCGCGCGCCGACTGCGTGGTGGCGCGCGGCTTCCCCACGGCGTGGATCGACGCGTTTGCCGGTCGGGTGCTCCACACACCCGTCGCCCGGACCCTGGCCCGCCGCCAGGCGGTGTTCCAGGAGGATTCGACGCGCGAGCCCGACCCGATGCTGCGGGACGCAGCGCGTGACGCCGGCTTCCGGTCGATGGCCGTGCTGCCCCTGGTCTTCGGAGGCGAGACCATCGGCGCGCTCGCCTTCAGCCACGACCGGCCTCGCTCCTGGCCGCCGGACGAACAGCGCCTCGCCAACGCCTTCGCCGACCAGGCCGCACTCGCGATCGGCAAGAGCCGCCTGGTGGACCAGATCACGCGCGGCAAGCGGGAGTGGCAGTCGGCGTTCGACGCCACGACGGCCGGTCTCGCGATCACCAACCCGGAGGGGCGGATCGTCCGCGGGAACCTCGGGCTGGCTCGCCTGGCCGGCCTCCCCGTGACCGCCCTGCCCGGCCGCGACCTGCGGACTATCCTGCCGGCGTGGCCCGAGGACCGACCGGACCCGTTGCAGGATGCCCTCGCGGGACAACGGCCGGCCACCACCCTGCTCGAGGTTCACGAGCGGCTGTACGTGCTCACCGCCACGCCCTTGCCCGATCCGGGCCTCATCGTGTCGCTCGAGGACGTCACCGAGGTGGTGCGGCTCGAGGATCGCTTCCGCCGAGTGGTCCAGAACGCGTACGACGCGATCGTGATCACCGACGCCGAGGGGCGGATCGAGTTCGCCAACCCGGCAGCCGCGGAGCTCTTCGACGTGACGGTCGAGTCGCTGCTCCGGCGCCCGCTCGACGAGATGGCCCCGGACCCCGGCACGACGGCCGGCGCCACGCTGCCGTGGTGGATCGCCCGGCGGTTCGAATCCACCATCCGGCAGGCCGACGGTGGCGTGAGGTTCGTGGAGGGCTCGAGTGCTCCGCTCGGCGACCCGGCAAGCCCGACCGGGCGTGTCGTCGTGCTGCGGGACGTCACGTCGGAGCGCGTGGCCGCCGAGGAGCGCCGCCGCTCCGAGGCCCGCTACCGCACGCTGTTCGCGTCGGCACCGCTGGCCATCTTCACCCTTTCGTCCGATGGCCGGGTATTCTCCGCCAACCGCGCCGCCCTCTCGCTCGTGGGGCTGCAGCAGCCGCGGCCCGGGGCCCGGGTCCAGGAGTTTCTCGGGCCGGAGGACGCGGCACTGGTCGAGAGCGAACTGGGTGGGGCGCTGGCCGGCGAGCTCCGCGCCTTCACCCTCCGATTCCGCCGGGTGGACGGCGCGGAGCGCGAGGCCGCGCTGGTGACCGTCGCGGTGGAGGAGCCCGCCTCCGGCCCTGCGGTGCTGGCGATTGCCCGGGACGTCACCGACGAACGCCTGCTGCGCGACCGGCTCATCCACTCCGAGAAGCTGGCGGCGCTCGGCCACCTGGTGGCCGGCGTGGCGCACGAGCTGAACAACCCGCTGGCCGGCATTGTAGCTCTCGCCCAGACGCTCATGCTCGAGGAGCCACTCGACCTCGGCACCCGACGCGTGCTCGAGGCGATTCGCGAGGAAGCGGCCCGCGCCGGGCGCACGGTGACCGACCTGCTGACCTTCGGACGGCAACGGCCACTCGCGGTGGCGCGGGTGGATCTCAACGCAGTGGTCCGGGACATCTTCCTGGTGCGGCCACCGGGCGGCGCCGGATGGCGCCTCGACCTGGCGGACGGCATCCCCACCATCGACGGCGACGCCGACCAGCTTCGCCAGGTGATCCTCAACCTCCTGGGCAATGCCGAGTACGCCATGCGCGACCGGAGCGGGGAGTGCCGGCTCGAGACCTGGGTGGGCGACGGGGCGATCGGGCTCGCCGTCGAGGACGCCGGACCCGGCATCGCGCCCGAGATCCTGCCCCACATCTTCGAGCCGTTCTTCACCACCAAGGCCGGCGATGGTTCGGGACTGGGGCTCTCGATTTCCCACGGCATCGTTCGGGCGCACGGTGGCGACATCCGGGCCCAGAACCGCCCCGGCGGCGGGGCTCGCGTCTGGTTCGAACTTCCCGAGGACGGGGCGAGGCTGACTACGTGACGAGGCGAGGATGACGAGTTCGGTTCTCCTGATCGACGACGACGCAGATGTCCTGCGGGCGATCGGCAACTACTTCGAGGAGCTGGGCTACGAAGTGTCGCGCGAGCTCACCGGCGAGGCGGGCCTGGCGACGTTCGAACGGTACCGGCCCGAGGTGGTCATCCTCGACCTGCACCTGCCGGGGATGAACGGGCTGGAGGTGCTCCAGCGCCTCCGCGAACACGACGGTGCGGTCATCCTCCTCACCGGCGACCGGGACCTGCCCACCGCGGTCCGGGCCATGCAGCTCGGCGCGGAGAACTTCCTCACCAAGCCGGTGGACATGACCCACCTGGCGGCCGCGACCGAGCGCGTCGCGGACAAGACGCGACTGCGGCGGGTCAACCGGGCGCTGCTCGATCGCAGCGGACCGGGCGAGGGACTCCAGTCGATCGGGGTTTCGCCCCGCATGCAGGACGTGGCGCACGAGGCGGCCCTGCTGGCGTCGAGCGACCGCACCACGGTGCTGATCCAGGGCGAGAGCGGCACCGGGAAGGGATGGATCGCGCGGATCATCCATGACCAGAGCCCGCGGCGCAACGGCCCGTTCGTCGAGGTGAACTGCGCGGGGCTCACCTCCACCTTCCTCGACTCCGAACTCTTCGGCCACGAGAAGGGCGCCTTCACCGACGCCAAGGATCGGAAGCAGGGGTTGTTCGAGATTGCCGACCACGGCACCATCTTTCTCGACGAGATCGGCGACCTCGCGCCGGAGCTCCAGCCGAAGCTGCTCAAGGTGCTGGAGACCAAGACGTTCCGGCGGCTGGGCGGCACCCGCGAGCTCACGGTCGACATCCGACTGATCGCGGCGACGAACAAGAAGCTGGGGGAGGAGGTCGAGGCCGGCCGGTTCCGGGAGGACCTGCTCTACCGGCTGAGCGTCATGCCGCTCACCCTTCCTCCGGTGCGGGACCGCACCCGCGAGGACCGGGTGGCGCTGCTGATGCGGCTGTTCTCCGACCTGCGCGACCAGCTGCCCGACAGCCCGAAGACGATTTCCTCCGACGCGCTCGATCGGCTGCTCGACCACAAGTGGCCGGGAAACGTGCGCGAGATCCGCAACGTGCTGGAGCGGGCGATCATCCTGGCGCGGGCTCACGACGCGATCGGCATCGACCACCTGCCCGGCGAGCTTCGCGCGCGGAGCGGAATCGGCGACCGGCGCCACCTGCCGCAGTCGCTCGACGACCTCGAGCGCGCGCACATCGAGCGCACCCTGCGCTTCCACGGCGGCAACCGCACGCGGTCGGCGCAGGAGCTCGGGATTTCACGCGCCACGCTGATCAACAAGATCAAGCGCTACAACCTCACCGGGTGAGGCACGGGAGGCTCTGATGGTCGAGCGGCGAGAGCACGATGCCATGACCTGCCGAAGCTGCGGCCGCGAGGAGCGCGCCTCGGAAGGATATCCGTGCGCCAAGTGCGGCACGTTCATCTGCCTGATCTGCTCCTTCCGCGGGGTCACCCTCTGCGCCAGTTGTCGCGGCGAGACGCCGGTCGGGGGCGCGCGCGCGGGAGCCGCCGCGCCGTGACCGACGGTGCTTCCGGCGGGTTGATCGCGACCGCCGCCCTTGCCCCGCTCCTGGCGGACCCTGCCGTCCGGGCCGAGCAGGTGTCCCAGCTCGTCCTGGGGGAGACCGCCGTGCTGCTTCAGCGTCGCGACGAGTGGTGGCGGGTGCGCACCCGGGCCGACGGCTACGAGGGCTGGGTCCACGCCGGCTATGTGCGCCAGGCCGAACTCCCCGATGTGCTGGGCTGGGAGCGCGAGGCGACGGGCTGGAGCGAGGGCGCGGAGGCACATGCCGGTCGGTCGCGGGTCCGGCTGCCCGTGCGGGCTCGGGTGGTCCTGGGCGAGAGCGGCGCCATCACGCTGCCCGACGGCCGCGCGGCACGCATCACCACAGGAAGCGTCGCGGGCCTGGATGCGGTGCGGGCCGCCGCGCGGCGGGAGCCGGCGCACGAGTGGGCGCTCCGCGTGTTCGAGGGAACGCCCTACGAGTGGGGCGGGGTATCGAGCCTCGGCATCGATTGCTCCGGCCTGGTGCAGACCACCTATGCCGCGAGGGGCGTCCAACTTCCGCGCGACTCCTCCCTGCAGGCAGGCGCAGGCGTCGCGGTGGACCCATCCACGGCGAGGCCAGGCGACCTGATCTTCTTCGGCGAACGCGGCGACCGGGTCACGCACGTGGCCTTCATGGGCTCGGAGGAGACGCTCATCCATTCGACTCTCGCGTGCGGCGGCGTGGTCCGGGAGCCATGGACGCCCGGCAGCCGGGCCGCGGTCCTGCGTGCCCGCGTGGTCGGCGCTCGGCGCATCCCGGAGGCGGCGTGAACCGACGGCTGGTCCTGTTCGACATCGACGGCACCCTCCTGCTCACGGCGGGAGCGGGCCGGAGGGCCATCCGGGCGGCGCTGCTCGAGTGGTTGCCTGACGACGCCCTCTTTGAGCGAGTGCGGTTCGACGGGAAGACCGACCCGCAGATCGTCGCCGAGCTGCTGGCCGAGGGCGGGGAACCCGATCCGATGGAGCCCGGGCGCATCGCCGAGGTCTGCACCAGGTACGTCGCGGCCCTCGAGGTGGAGCTGACCGGATCAGCCGCCCGGACGCAGTTGCTGCCCGGAGTGGCCCCGCTGCTCGAGCGGCTCGAGAGTGAATACGGCGTGGTGCTCGGGCTCCTGACGGGAAACGTCGCGCGCGGCGCCGAACTCAAGCTGCGCGCCGCGGGGCTCGAGCCCGCCCGCTTCCAGCTGGGCGCCTTCGGGTCCGATTCGGCGCATCGCCCCGACCTGCCCGCGGTGGCCGCGGGGCGGGCGCATGCCTGGTTCGGGCGCCCCCCGCACGGCGAAGAAGTCGTGATCATCGGGGACACGCCAGCCGACGTCACCTGCGGTCAGGCGATCGGTGCGCGCGCCATCGGGGTCGCGACCGGATCGTACGGCGTCGACGACCTGCGCTCCGCCGGGGCACGTGCAGCCTTCGAAACCCTGGAGTCGCTCGACCGCGTGGTCGACGCCATCCTCGCGTGAATTCACAGATGCTCGATGTTCCCGAACTCGGGCCGGCGCTGGGCCGCCTGCTCGGACCGGGCGCCGGCCCGGTCGCCGAGGCGCGACTGGGATTGGTCACTTCCCTGTTCGAAGCCGCGGCCAGCGCACGGGCGTCCGGCGACCCGGCGCCACTGGGAGCGGCCGCGTGGCGGTCCAGATGGGAGGCAGCGGTCGCGGTGGCCGCGAAGGGGATAGCCCAGGAAGCCGAGGCCCGGCTGGCCCTGGCCGCGCGGGAG
>JBOHSQ010000116.1:0-3486 GCA_050733295.1 Gemmatimonadales bacterium | reverse complement strand
CGCTGAACCGCGCCGGCACGCTGCACCGCATCGGCAAGCGCTCCGCGTCGCTGCTCCAGGAGCTGGGCCGCGAGCCGACCGTCGAGGAAATCGCGGAAGGCATGGACATTTCGGAGGAGGAGGTGGCCAAGACGCTTTCGATTTCACAGAGCCACCTCTCGCTCGACGCGCCGCTCACGCCGGGCGAGGACAACAAGCTGCTCGATTACCTGCCGGACACTCAGAACCCCGGTCCCGATTCCGAGACGTTCGAGCACGCCCTCACCGAGTCGATCGAAGAGGTGCTGGCGACGCTCAAGGAGCGCGAGGCCAAGATCCTCCGGCTCTACTTCGGGCTGGACGGCCCGGAGCCGATGACGCTGGAGGAAATCGGCAGCCTGCTCGGGATCACCCGCGAGCGGGTCCGGCAGATCAAGGAAAAAGCCCTCTCCCGCCTGCGGCACGTGAGCCGCGCCCGCGCGCTGGAATCCTTCCTGACCTGATGGCCGCCACGAATTCGTTCGACGTGTCCACCGGCTGCGACCTGCAGGAGGTGGACAACGCGGTGAACCAGGCGCTCAAGGAGATCGGGCAGCGCTACGACTTCAAGGGCAGCAAGTGCGAGATCGACTTCGACCGGCCCAAGTCGGAAATCCGCCTGCTGGCGGACGACGACTTCCGGATGGACGCCCTGGTGGACGTGCTCCGCACCCGGCTCATCAAGCGCGGCGTGCCGGTGAAGAACCTCAAGTTCGGCGACCGCGAGCCGGCGGCCAACTCGGCGATGCGCTCCACGGTGTCACTCACGCAGGGCATCCCGGCCGACACGGCCCGGCGGATCGTCAAGTCCATCAAGGACAACAAGGTGTTCCGCAAGGTGACCGCGAGCATCCAGGGCGACGAGGTTCGGGTGGCGAGCCCGTCGCGGGACGAGCTGCAGGCGGTGATGGGTGCGCTCCGGGCCGAGGACTTCGGCGTCGAACTCCAGTTCGGCAACTACCGCTCCTAGCATGATGCGGCGCTCGGCTGCCGCGGCCGTCCTGGTATTGGCGTGCGGCTCCCCGCCGCCACCCGCCCCGGCCCCGCCCAACCCGGTACCCAGCCCCGCCAAGGAACTCCCCGCGGACACCGCCGCGGCGGCGGCTCCGCGTCCGGCCGATGGTATTCCCGCCCCCGTACCCAGCACCGATGGCAAGATGGCCAGCCTCGGACCCGAGATCCGGGTCGGGCTCGGCGTGGGCAAGACCGAGATCGTCATCGAGGGATCGCAGGGCGTGGTGGCCAGCGATCCGTCGGGCGATGCGGTTGTACGTGTGGGTCCGGGCGAGAGGGTGGTGGTGAAGGGCGAGGCCGGCGGCGTGGCGCTCTACGATCAGCGGGGGCGGCGGATCGCGCGAGACGATCGACTCGGGTTCCACTCCCCGGGCGGGACGCTGCTGCTTGACGGGCGGGCGTACCGGGGACGGGCCGACGTGCTGCGCGACGCGCGCGGCGTCACCCTGGTCAACGCGGTGGCGCTCGAGGAATACCTGCCGAGCGTGGTGGCGGCGGAGCTAGGCACGCGGCGGCCGGACGAGATCGAGGCGGTGATGGCGCAGGCGATCGTGGCGCGGACCTACGCGCTCCGGAACCTGGGCCGGGCGCGGGAGCGGGGGTATGACCTCGAGTCGGGCGTCGCCGACCAGGTGTATCGCGGGGCGGCGGGCGAGGACTCGCTGGCGGCGGCGGCGGTGCGGGCCACGCGGGGCGTGATCGTGAGCTGGCAGGGGAGTCCGATCGACGCGTTCTTCTCCTCCACCTGCGCGGGCGAATCGGAGCGGGGCGTGGACGTGTTCCGGGGCGCGGACCGGCCCTACCTGCGCTCGGCGCCGGACGTGGACGCGTCGGGCCAGGCGTGGTGCCGGATCTCGCCGCGGTATCGCTGGCGCGAGGAGTGGAGCGGGCGTGAACTCGCGGTGGCGCTCGAGGCGGCGCTGCCGGAGCTGGGCGTGCGGGTGCCGGCGGGGCGGGGCGCGGTCCGCAACGTGGCGGTGACCGGCCGGACAGGCACGGGGCGGGCGAACCTGCTTGCCATCCGCTGGGAGCACGCTGACGTTTCGGTGCGCGGGCAGGAAGTTCGGCGCGCGCTGCGTCCGCCGGCGGGCGGCTGGCTCCGGAGCGCGCAGTTCACGCTCGAGCCGGAAATGCGGGACGGCAAGCTGGTGCGGCTGGTGGCCGAGGGCACGGGCGCGGGACATGGGGTGGGAATGTGCCAGTGGGGCGCAATCGCGCGGGCGCGGGCGGGGTTCGGGCATGAAGCGATTCTGGCGGCGTATTATCCGGGGACAGAGATGGTGAGGTACTACTGATGATGGCTGGATGGCTGGATGGCTAGCCATCAAGCCACCTAGCCACAGGGCGGCAGGCGGGAGGCGGGGATCCAATGAGCGATACGATTCGCGTCGGCATCGTCGGGGCGGGGGCGGTGGTGCAGGTGGCGCACCTGCCGGCGCTCCGCAAGCTCAAGGGCGTGACGGTGACGGCGCTGTGCGACTCCGACTACCCCAAGGCGCAGGCGATCGCCCATCGGCACGGGGTGCCGGATGCGTACGACGACATCGAGGAGCTGATCGGGACCGGCTCGGTGGACGCGGTGGCGCTGTGCACCCCGAATCACCTGCACGAGGCACACGTGCAGGCGGCGCTCTCGGCGGGCCTGCACGTGCTGGTGGAGAAGCCGCTGGCGATGGACTCGGCGGGGGTGCAGAAGGTGGTGCGCGCGGCGGAGCGGGCGGCGGAGAAGAAGGGGCTGGTGGTGATGGTGGGGATGAACCACCGCTACCGTCCCGACGCGCAGGCGATCCGGAGCTTCGTGCAGAGCGGGGAACTGGGGAACGTGACCAGCGTGCGGGGCAGTTGGCATGTCTTCCGGCAGGGCCGAGGGATGCTGGGCTGGCGGCGGAAGATGGAGCTCGCGGGTGGCGGGGCGATGCTCGACCTCGGGCTCTCGATCCTGGACCTCTCGTTCTGGCTCGCGGGCGGGCTCACCCCGGTGCGGGTGAGTGCGGCGCTCAGCCGAGCGGACCGGAAAGACGGCGTGGAAGAAGCGGGGAGCGCGCTCGTCGCCTGCGAGGACGGGGCAGCGATCTTCGTGGACGTCACCTGGCATCACGTGGGGGCGGGGGAACGGTTCGGGGTCGGCATCAGGGGCACCAAGGGCACGGCGAGCATCAACCCGTTGCTGGTGTGGAAGGAGATGCACGGCACCCCGGTGGACGTCACGCCGAGCGGGGCGGGCGGGAAGGAGAACCAGTTCACCGCGGCGTTCCGGGCGGAGTGGGCGCACTTCCTGGCGGCGGTGCGGGGGGAGGCGAAGCCGCCCAGGCTGGAGGAGCAGGTGGTGCTGCACCGGGTGGTGGACGCGATCTACCAGTCGGCGGAGAGCGGGCGGGACGTGGTGCTATGAGGTTCACGGCGGGGGGAAGCGCGCGGAGATGCATTCCCTGGCGGTGTGGCGCCCCCGGGCGG
>JBOHSQ010000115.1:0-6824 GCA_050733295.1 Gemmatimonadales bacterium | reverse complement strand
GATCGTGGGCTGGGCCGGGCAGTAGGCGCCGCCCTCCGCCCGCAGCAGGTGCCGCTCGATCAGCGCGTCGCCGAGCGCCGCGGCGCGAAGGCGCGAGATGCCGTGCACCAGGGTGAGGACGCCGAGCGTCACCGGACGGCGCGCCACCGCGACGGTGACCAGCACGTCGCGCAGCTCGTAGGGCAACCGATCCACCCGGTGGGCGATCGCCTCGCGGACCGACTCCGGCAGGTCGAGCCGCGCCATCGACTCCCCCTCCTGGTGCGAGCCGACCACCCACTCGCGGGACACCGGAGTGAGGCCGATCACCCCCTGATCGAACAAGGTCTTCAGCAGCTCGATGACGTGGAACGGGTTGCCCTCGGTGATCTCGCGCAGCCGATGGGCGAATCGCTGACCGCCACGCGGGTCGCGGAGCTTCCCGAGCTGGCGCACCATCTCCCAGAGCTCCGCCACCGACAGCGGGCCGAGTGCGACGCGGCGCGCGCCTCCGCGCCCGGCGAACCAGGACAGCAACCTGGAGGCCGACGCCTCCCGGGCCACCTCCCCCTCGGTGATGGTGCCCAGCAGCATCCAGGGAATGCCGCTGAGCCGCCGGGAGAGGAACTGGAGCAGCGCGCACGACTCGGCGTCGCACCAGTGGAGGTCGTCCACCATGAGCAGCAGCGGGCCCTCCGCCCCGACCGCGAGGAGCACCTGCGTCACGCCCTCGAAGAGCTGCTGCCGAGCGGCGCCGTCGCCCGCGGGAGGCGCGGGCACGCCGGGGAATCGGGTGCGGATCTCGGGCACCAGCCGCGACAGCTCGGAGAGCGCCTCGGGAGGCGCACCCGCGAGGCCGGGTGCGTCGAGCACGCCGCGAAGCGCCGCCGCCATCGTCCCGAAGGGTCCGGTGCCCGACGCCTGGTAGCCCTGCCCCCGAAGCCAGATCCCGCCCCGCGCCGCGACCCAGCGTCCGAACTCTTCTGCGAGCCGGGTCTTCCCCATTCCGGCCTCACCATGGATCAGCACTGTTTCGGGGCGGCCCTTGAGGGCGTTGGCCCAGGCGTCGGTCAACTCCACCCATTGCCCCGCCCGGCCCACGAGGTCGGCCTCGAAGGTGGGGCGCACGGCGCCGTCGTCGTCGAGTACCGGCAAGGCGGCGGCGCGCTCGATCCGCCGCGCAAGATCGGCGAGCCAGGGAAGGGGGGCCGCCGATGCCTCCGCGGCGAGCCGGGCCTTGAATTCCTGGAAGCGGCCGAGGGCGGCCCCCCGGTCTCCGAGGCAGTAGAGCGCCTGCATGGCCGTCCCGGTGGCCTCCTCCGAGAGGGGGTCGGTCTCGATCCAGCGCTCGGCCAGGCCCAGGGCGTCGCGCCACCGGGAACGGGCCACGGCGTCCTTGGCGAGCTGGCGGAGGGCCTCCTCGTAGCGCTGCAGGAGGCGTCGGCGGGTGCGGGCCGCCCATTCCTCGAAGCCCTCGGCCCCCTTGAGGGAGAACCCGCTCAAGAACCGGGGGACCTCATATCTGGCAGCCTCGGCGGCGGAGCGGTCGGCTGCGGCGAAGAAGTCGGCGGCATCGGAGCGGATTGGTGCGGCCAGGGCGACCTCCTGGCGGTCGGCCCGGAGGGAGTCGCCCAGGGCCCGGCGGAGCTGGGCAAGGGCCTGCCGGAGGGAGGCGCGCGCGGCGCCTTCCGGCGCGTCGCCCCAGAGGAGGGCAGCGAGCTCGTCCCGGCGGTGGGCGCCGGGCTCGAGCGCGAGGAAGGCGAGCAATGCCAACGACTTGCTCCCGACCTCGGTGGCGTCCGGCGTACCGGCCGCCCGGGGTGCACCGAAGAGGGTGAGGACGAGTTCGGCCATGGCGACGGTGTATGGGGGGAGGGCCAAGTTGCAGTTCGTTTCACGGAGGGGCAAGACCAACTCACGGAGTTTTCACGCAGGGCCGGCATGTTGCTCCTGCGTTCCGTGCAGACGGTCACCCCAGCCGCAACTGCCCGGCACCACCGAGGAAACCCCAGCCCCGTACCCGCAGCCAGGAGGATTCAATGTCGAGCAAGGACAACTTCCGCCTTCCGCTCACGAAGGACCAGAAGGAAATGGTTCGCAAGGCGACCGGCAAGGATGCCGAAGCGGTCGAGCTGACGGTCGAAGAGCTCGAGGATCGGATTGCCCCGGCGAAGTTCCCGCCCACCAACTAAGCGCTCCTCAGCAGCAGGCATGGCCAGCCGGCTCCCCCCTCGCGGGGGGAGCCGGCTTGTGCTATCTCATGGGCGCCCCGAACGGCCCACCCGGGAGAGGGGGACGTGACCCAAGCGGATCCATCAACAGACGGCGCGGAACTGCAGGCGGAGGTGGAGCGCCTCCGCCTGCTGTGGGAGATCGGGCAGGAGTTCAACTCCTCGCTCGATACGGCGGCCCTCCTGCCCCAGGTCTTTCACCGAGTGGTCGAAGCGCTGTCGGCCTCGGCGGGCTCCCTCTGGGTGACGGAGGGCGACCAGCTCCGCTGCGTGCTCGCGGAGGGTGGTGCGGGGCCGCGCATGATCGGCGCGACCATGCCGGTAGGTGCGGGATTCGTGGGCGACGTGGCGAGCAGGGGGAAATCCACGGTCGTCACACACGCCGTGCAGGACCCGCGGTTCGCTGCCGGCGTCGCGGCGACCGGCGAGCAGCAGGCGGTCGAGTCGGTGATGGCCGCGCCGATGGTCGCGGGCGGCGAGACGGTCGGCGCCATCCAGGTGGCAGACAAGGACGGCGGCCGCGGGATGTTCACCCCCGACGACCGCCTGCTGCTCGAAGGCCTCGCGGCGAGCGCCGCGATCGCGCTCCGCAACGCGCGGCTGCTCGAGGCGGAGAAGCGGGTGGGCGGGCTGGCCACCCTGCTCGAGATCAGCCGCGAAATCTCCTCGACACTCGACCTCGACCGGGTCCTGCGGACCGTCGTGAACGCGGCGAGTCGGGCCCTCACCTTCGACCGCGGCGCGGTCGGGGTCTTCGACGGGGGCCGGTTCGAGCTCCGCGCCCTCGCCGGCGAAGGCGAGATCAACACCGACGACCCCATCATCCGCGACCTCGGCACCCGCATCGAATGGGCGGCGGGCCGGGGCGAAGCCTTCTACCTCACCGACCGCGACGATCCCGTCACCGACGCGGAGCGGACCTTCCTCGTCATCTTCGGCGACGACCTGGTGGGCGGTGAAGTGGGAAGCGGGCTCTACCTCCCGCTCGCGGATGAAGAGGGCACGCTCGGCGTCCTGGCATTCGAAGCGACCCGGACCGACTTCGCGACTCCGGCACAGCAGGAGCTGGCCGGCATTCTCGCCACCCAGACCGCGGTGGCCATCCGCAACGCGCAGCTCTATCACCAGGTCCCGCTGGCCGAGACACTGGGCGGGCTCGCCGCGAGGCGCCGCGCGCTGCTCGCGCTGCCCAAGCGGCGACTGCAGGTGATCGGCGCCGCGGCGGCGGTGCTCCTCGTACTGGTGACGCTGGTGCGCTGGCCGTTCCGGGTGGCGGGCGAGTCGCCACAGTTCCGGCCGGCGCACCTGGCCGAGGTGCGGACGTTTGCGCCCGGCGTGGTGGAAGAGGTGCTGGTGCGCGAGGGTGATGCGGTGGCCCGGGGCGCCCCGCTCGCGGTGCTCAGGAATCCCGACCTCCGCGCCGGCCGGGAGGAAGCCACGGCTGAGGCGCTGGTGGCCGAGCGTGAGGCCGCGCGGGCGCGAAGTGGCGGCGACGCCGCCTCGGCACAGCTCGAGCTGGTTCGGAGCGCCGCCTATCGCCGCGAGGCCGAGCTCCTCACCGCCCAGGTCGAGGCGCTGGTGATCCGCGCGCCGGTGGACGGTGTGGTGCTGACCGCGCGGCCCGAGGAACGCGTCGGGCGCCAGCTCGCCGAGGGAGGCGAGCTGCTCGTGATGGGGCGGGTGGACACCCTGGAACTCGAGTTCGCGGTGACGCAGAAGGACATCGCGAGGGTGCGTCCGGGCCAGGAGATCCGGCTCCGGGTGGACGCGCTGCCGCAGCGGACCTTCAAGGGCCGGGTCACCACCATCGGTGAGGTCCCTGACGCAGAGGGCTTCCCGGTCCGGGCCGCCGTGCCCAATCCCGACGCCCTGCTCCGGCCGGGCATGAATGCGTACGCGCGCGTGCTCACCGACAACGCCTCGGTGCTCGGGCGCGCGTTCCGCGCGCCGGCGCGGTGGCTCCGACTCTTCTGGTGGAGGGTGACCCCGTGAAGCGGCTTCCGATGCTGGTCCGGCTGGGCGTCCTTCCCCTGGCCGCCGGATGTGGGGCCTCGGCAGCGCCACCGGAGCAGGCCGGCTCCGAGCCGCCGGGGCCCGTGGCGGTGGTCGAGAGCTTGTCGGTGGCACTCCCGCTCCGGGTGCCGGCCACGGTCTACGTGGAGAATGACGCGGTGGTCCACGCGCGGGCGAACGGCCTGATCGAGTGGATCGGCGCCGACCTCGGCACCCGGGTGGGCGCGGGACAGCTCATCGGTCGGCTGGAGAACGTGGACCAGGAGCTGGCACTGGGGCGTGCGGAGGAGGCGCATGCGCAGGCCCTGCGGCTGGCACAGCGCGCCCGACAGCTGGTCGCCGCCGGGGGTGCCACCACCGCCGAGGCGGAGGACGCGGAGACCAGGCTGCTGCAGGCCGATCTGGCGCTCAAGCAGGCGCGGCGCGACCTCGAGCTCACCCGCGTCACCGCCCCGTTCGCGGGGATCGTGAGCGCGCGCTGGGCGAGGCGCGGCCGGCTGGCGTCGGAGGGCGACTCGCTCTTCCGGATCACGGCGCTCTCCCCGCTCCTCGCGGCGGTGCAGGTGCCGGAAGACGTGGCCGCAGGCCTGGCGCCGGGCGCCAGGGTGACTGCCGAAACCGGCACCGGCGTCGCGCAGGGCCGGGTACTCCGGCTGGCGCCGGTGGTGGACGCAGCCAGCGGCACCCGGGAAGTCATCGTGGCGTTGGCGCCGCGACGCGGCCTGGTGCCCGGCATCTCGGCGACGGTGGTGATCACCGGTGCTCTGCGCCGGGTGGTGGCGGTACCCGGCGACGCGGTCCGCTCCGGTGGGGTGGTCACCGTGTGGACCGGGTCGGCGGCCGTGGCCACGCCGGTGCGGCTGGGCGGTGAGCTGCCGGACGGGCGGGTGGAGGTCATCGAGGGGCTGTCGCCGGGGGACCAGGTGGTGCGAGCGCGATGAGCGCCCGGCCCAAGCTCCGGACCGACCTCGTCGTCGTGGAGCAGGTCTATCGCGGCGAGGTCGCGTTCATCGTGAAGGACCCCCTCACCCACAAGTACTTCCGCTTCCGGCCGGTGGAGGTCGGCATCATGCAGGCCTTCGACGGGCTGCGCACCACGGCGGAGGTGGCGGCGGCGCTGGTCGAGGAAGGCCTCAACGTCACCGCGCGCGCACTGGACGGCTTCGCGGGGCGGCTGTCGAAGATCGGCCTCATGGAGCGCACCCTCCGGGAGCGGAGCGTGCTCGAGCTGGAGCGGCTCCGGGAGGAGCGCCGCAAGCGCCAGCGCCGGCCGCTCTTCAAGGGTGAGCTGCTCCGGATGCGCTGGTCGGTGGCCGACCCCGACGCGTTGCTGGAGCGGTGGCGGCCCCGCCTGGCCTTCTTCTTCACCCGGGAATTCGTGGCCTTCACGGCCGCGCTCTTCGTGGTCTACACCGGCATCTTCGTGGTGCGCTGGGACGCGGTCGCGGCCGAGGCGGCCTGGCTGTTCAACCCGTCGGAATACACTCTCCACCGCGTCCTCACGCTCTACCTCACGGCGATCGCCACGCTGACCATCCACGAGCTGGGCCACGGGGTGGCGTGCAAGCACTTCGGCGGCAAGGTCAACGAGATGGGCGCGATGCTCATCTACTTCGAGCCCGCGTTCTACTGCAACGTGAATGACGCGTGGACCTTCCCCGACCGCAGCGCGCGGCTCTGGGTGACGGCCGCGGGCGGCTGGATCCAGTTCGTCGTCGCCGGGCTCGCGGCCATCGTGTGGGCCCTCACCAACTCCGGCACGCTGATCTCGGAAATCGCCTTCGACGCGGCGCTGGCGGGCGGCGTCATCACCATCCTGGCCAACGCCAACCCGCTGATTCCGCTGGATGGCTACTTCGCGCTCAGCGACTGGCTGGAGATGCCCAACCTGCGCCAGCGGGCCTCCGCCCACGCGGGGTGGTGGCTCAAGCGCCACGTGCTCCGGCTCGACGTGCCGGAGCCGGCGGCCGATCCCGGGGAGCGGAGGACGCTGCTCATCTTCGGGATGCTGGCATCCACCTACATCGCGATGATCCTCTTCTTCGTCGCCACCAAGATGCATGGCTGGTTCACCGCGGCACTCGGCGCGGCGGGCGGCGCCTTCTTCCTGCTCGCGGTCGCGATGCTGCTGCGGGAGCGGCTCTTCAACCTGGGCCGGCTGGTGAAGGCCGCGGCGCTCGAATGGCGCGGCCGGCTCAGGGAGAGCCCGCGGATGCGGCGCGGGGCGATGCTCGCGGCCGGGGCGCTCCTCGTGCTCGCGCTGGTGCCATGGCCGATCACGGTGCCGGGGCACTTCGTGACGGCGCCGACCCGCACCTACGCGATCGGCTCCCCCGATCCGGGCCAGGTGATGGAAGTGTTCGTGGACGAGGGGATGGCGGTGGCGGCAGGTGCGCCGGTCCTGCGGCTCCGGAGCCCGGCGCTCGAGCGGGCGGCGATCGCCGCCGCGCACGCCCGCGACTCCCTGGCCCGGCGTAGGGTCCGGGCACGAGCGGCGGGCGACGCCGCCGGTGCTGCGGTCTGGGCCGCGGAAGTGCTCGCCGCCACGGCGCTGGCGTCGGCGCTGGACGAGCGGCTCGAGGCACTCACCCTCCGTGCCCC
>JBOHSQ010000114.1:0-31204 GCA_050733295.1 Gemmatimonadales bacterium | reverse complement strand
TCCCGGCACGGCGCGACCCGGACCTAGTGGCGCTCGCCCGCCTGGGCACTCGGCAGGTGGTGCAGGAGGCCCTCGACGAGCGCACTGCCCAGCTTCTCGACCTTGGACCGCGACATCGACGCGCCCTCTCGGCGCTGGCTCCAGCACGCCCCCCGGCTGGTTGCTGAGGCGCTCCGGCCGGTGCCCGTCCCCCTCGCCACCGCGCTCCACCCCGGCGCGCGGGCGCCCGCGCCTGAGGTGGCGCGCTCCATCGCCCGTGCGCTCGGGCCGGAGGAGATTGAACTCTCGCCACCGGCGTGGTTGAGGCCCGACCAGGCAGTGTCGTTTCGCCGGGTGCTGGCGGCGTTGAGGCGATTCGGAACCGCGCTCCTCGCCGACCCGGTCGGGAGCGGAAAGACGTGGATCGCGTTGGCGGTCGCGCAGGCGTGGGGAAGTGTGGCCCCGACGGCATGCATCGTTCCTGCGAGCCTGCGGCAGCAGTGGCGGGGCACCATTCGCCGGGTCGGCATCGATGCGATCACCTGGTCGCACCAGCTCGTGAGCCGTGGACGCCTGCCGCCGGGGGAGCCGGGCTTCGTCATCATCGACGAGTCCCATCACTTCCGAAACCCCGGCACGCTTCGCTACGGACACTTCGCGAGGTGGGTCGTCGGCCAACCGGTGCTGCTGGTGAGTGCGACCCCGGTGGTCAATGCGGCATCCGACCTGGCCCACCAGCTGCTCCTGGGCGCTGCGGACGATGCACTCTCGGAGCACGGCCTCCTGTCGCTCCGCGCGGCAGCGGACGACGACTCGCGCACGGCGTTGGGCGCGTTGGTGGTGGGGCGTGACACGGCCGAAGGGGTGCCGACCATTCGGACCGAGAAGCACGCCACGCCACTTGACTGCCGCTCCCGCACGCTGCTCCGGCACATCGACGCGCTGAGGTTCTCACGCGACGAGGGAGTTGCAGCCCTGCTTCGCGTCGGGCTGGTGCGCGCGCTCGCCTCGAGCCCGGCCGCGCTCGCCGGCGCGGCACGGCGCTATCGCGCTCTTCTGCTCCAGGCGCACGACGCGGACGCAGCAGGTAGGGTGGCGGGCCGCGCCGCCCTGCGGTCCATCGGCGGAGGTGACGGGTCCCAACTGGTCATGTGGGCACTCCTGCCGGCGTCGGCAGATGCCTGGGAACTCGCCCTCGAGGACATCAGGCCGCTCGGGACGATCCTGGATACCCTGCATACGCGGGAGGACATCGCCGTTGGCCGCTCCTTCGCCGACCCTCGGCTCCACCTGCTCCAAGAGTTGCTCGCCGACGGCCGGCCCACGGTGGTGTTCAGTGCCTGGCGCGATACCATCACGTGGCTCCGTAACGCCTTGGGCCGTCCGGTGGCGTGGTGCACTGGCGACCGGGCAGGGCTCAGTGCGGTCCGCACCACGCGCGGGGCAGCACTGGCGCCATTCCAGCGCATCGCGGGCCCCCTGCCCCACGAGCCGCGGATCCTCCTGGCGAGCGACGTTGCAGCTGAAGGCCTCGACCTGTACGCAGTCTCGCGCGTGGTGCACTACGACCTGCCATGGACTTCCATGCGCCTGGAGCAGCGAGTCGGCCGCGCCCGCCGGCTCGGGTCGCAGCATCCGAACGTCGAGGTGGTGATGCTCGAGCCGTCGGTGGAACTGGAAGAGCGGATCGGGTTGAACAGCGCCATTGAACAGAAGCGATCCCTTGCCCGCCTGCTCGTCGAGTCGCCTCCGTGGCGATGGCGGGCGGCGCTCGCTGCCACCGCCAGCGAGGGCCGGGCATCCGCGGGGGTCGGCGTTGTCCGAGGAACCGTGGCCGGGGTGCTCGCAGGTTTCGCCGTCCAGGCTGCCGATGGCGGCGGAGTTCGCGCGGGATGGGTGGGATGGCGGGCAGCGGGGACGACGGTCTGGGTCACCGGGCGCGAAATAATCTCCGCCCGCCTCCTGGAAGCGCTCGACGCCCGCCCCGGCGAGGCCGAGGAAGTCCCCACCTCGGAGGTGGGCCAGGTGGTTGACGCTCTCGCCCCGGAAGCGGCCATGCTGTTGCGGCGCGTTGCCTCGAGCCGGTTGGGCGATCCCTTCGCCGAGCCGGGCAGCATCGCACTGCGACGCCGGGTGGTGGCGCTTGCGGTCGATGCCCGGCGGCGGCGCGACCTGCGCCGGCTGGTTCCGCTCGACGCCTGGCTCGCCTTCCTGGCCCGGGGGCATACCGCAGGCGAGGCACGTTTCATCGATCGGCTTCGGGCACTCGGCCAGGATCGACTGGCGCGCGAGCTCGAGACGGGAGTTCCCGAGGTGTTGCGCCGCTTCCGCGACGTGAACGCAGACCACCGACCGCCCGCGGTGCAGCTCACCGGCATCCTCGTGTTCCGCAGGGGTTCGAGTGGCTAGCTTTGCGCCATGCCACGCTACCCCATCGTGCTGTTCGACCTCGACGGCACCCTCATCGATTCCATCGGCCTCATCCTCGACAGCTATCGGCATACGATGGCCGCGCACGCGCTGCCGCCCCTGCCCGACCGGCACTGGACCATGGGGATCGGTACCCCCCTCCGTGCCCAGCTCGCGCCCTTCGCCACCGAGGCGCTGCCGCTCGACGCGCTGATCGCGACCTACCGTGAATACAACCTCACCCACCACGATGCCCGGGTCACCGCGTTCGGCGGGATCGTGGACGCGGTGAACGACCTGCGGGCGCTGGGCTGCCGTCTCGGCATCGTCACGAGCAAGAACCGCGCGGGCGCGCATCGCGGACTCGCCCTGGTGGGACTCGCCCACGCGTTCGAGCTGACCGTCGCCGCCGACGACGTGGTGCGGGCGAAGCCCGACCCGGAGCCGGTGCTCCTCGCCCTCGAGGGGTTCGGTGCCGAGCCGCGACAGGCGGTGTACGTGGGGGACAGCGTGCACGACATCCACGCTGGAAAGGCCGCCGGGGTGGCGACCGCGGCGGTGCTCTGGGGGCGGAATGACCGGGGTGAGCTCGCGGCGGCCACGCCCGACCACTGGGTGGATGCGCCCGCCGACCTGGTGGCGCTGGTGACGGGTCCTGGCCGCAGCAATGGCGCCGCGGAGGCGCGCTAGGCGGCGAGCCTCCGGCCGCCGCTCGCCACCCGTTCGTAGTCGGCCATCAGCCGGTCGAACACCACCTCCCAGGAGCGCGCCCGCGCGGCGTCGAGTGCCCTGCGCGCCAGCCCGGCGGACAGCGCCCCGTCTGAAAGCAGCCGTCCCAATCCCTCGGCCAGGTCCGCGGCGTGGTCCGGCTCGGTGAGCCAGGCATTTCGCTGGTGCTCCGCGAACTCGAGCACGCCGCCGGCACGCGCCGCAACCGAGGGAAGGCCCGAGGCCATCGCTTCCAGGAGCACGTTGCCGAAGGTCTCGGTGGTGGACGGGAACGCGAAGATGTCGGCGGAAGCGTACGCGGTCGCGAGGGCATCACCTTCCAGCTGGCCGAGGAGCTCGACACCCTCGGGGGCGTTGGCGGCGATCAGCGGCGCCAGCGGCCCCCGCCCGACGAGCACCAGCCGGGCCTGCCCGCGCGCACGGCCCAGGCGGCTCCAGGCCTCGAGCAGGAGCTCGACGTTTTTCTCCCGCGCGATCCGCCCCACGTACAGGACGACCGGAGCCCCACCCCGGCGCGCCCGCCAGGCGTCGCTGCGGAATCGGGGGTGGAACCGGCGCGCGTCGACGCCCCGGCTCCAGAGTCCCGTGTGCGTCACCCCTCGCTGGTGGAGGTGCGCCTCGTACACGCGGCTGGGACAGAGCACCAGGCTGGCCTGCTGGTAGAACCAGCGCAGGTAGCGCCAGCCGGCGTCGGCCGCCCAGCGCAGGCCGTAGCGGGACGCGTACCGCTCGTAGTCGGTGTGCGCCGAGGCGAGCACCGGCAGCCCCAGCCGCGACGCGACGCGTACCCCGGCGAGACCCATGGCGAACTCGGTCGCGCAGTGCACCACGTCCGGCCGGAACTCTTCCAGATCGCGGATGATCGCGCCGTGGTGCGGGAACGCCCACTGCACGTCGGGATAGAGGAAGAGCGGGATGCTGGGTGACGACCGGAGTTCGGCGGGCTTCGCGGCGTCGCGCGGCGTAGCGTAGGTGGCAGAGTACACCCGCACGCCATGCCCGCGCTCCTCCAGCGCCCGGGCGAGGCGCTGCAGCGTAAGGCCCACGCCGCTCACCATCGGCCAGTATACTTCAGAGAAGATTGCGACCTGCATGCTCGAATCTCGCCCGCGAGGGACACGGCCACGATACCGTCCGGCGACGATCGGGTAAAGGCGCCGGGCCGGGAGGAACGAATGGTGGACGGGCCGTCTGGGCAGGGACTCTGGGCACTCGTGCTCGCGGCCGGCGAGGGACGGGCAGACCTGGCACAGGCTCTCGCGGTGGTGGAGTCGGCGCGCGTCGACGGCATCGTGCGCGGCGCGGTGGCGGTGATTCCTGCCGGGCGTACCGACCTGCTCGATGAGGTGATCCGCGCCGGAATGCTTCCGCTGCTCGATCCGGGAGAGAAACCGGGCGTTGCGTCCGCGCTCCGGCTCGGACTCGAATTCCTGTCCGACCCCAACCTCGAGCCCGCGGCCGCGGCCGCGGTCATCCTGCCCGCGGACGGGTGGGCGACGGCCGTGTCGCTCGCGCACCTGGCCGCGCGCTGGCGTGAAGGAGGCGCTACCGCATTCCGGCCGGCGGGCTTGCCGGCACCGCTCCTCCTCGACCGTGCCGCGTGGCCCCTCCTCCAGCGGCTCCAGGGCGCGCGCGCCGTTCGCGCCCTGCGCGACGTAAAGGGGTTCCCCGCCGTCCCGGTGCCCGTCTGATGCAGCTCGCCTTCCGCGGCGAGCATCGGATCGCGGCCCCCCGCGAACTGGTCTGGCGCCTTCTCCATGACCCCGAGACGCTGCGGCGATGCGCCAGCGGCGTGGAGGCGATCGAGGTCGTCGACCCGTGGAACTGGAAGGTGCGGGTCGCCGTGGGCATCGGTCCCTTCCAGCTCCGGATCCCGTTCGAGGCGCGGCTCCATGACTTCGCAGCGCTGGAGAGCGCGGAGATGCGGCTCGACGGCGAGGGCGCGGGCACGCACATCTCCCTGCGCACCACCATCCACCTGGAAGGACCCGAGCCGCTGCTCACCATCCTCCGCTGGGACGCGACCGGCGGGGTCTCGGGAGCCGCGGCAGGCCTGGGCCGTGGCCTGGTGGAGTTCACGGCGCGAACCTTCACCACCGACTTCTGGCGCCGGTTCGCGGACGATGCGGCCCGCATCGCGGCGCGGGACACCGCCGAACGCGCCGTTCCTCCCGCCCCTGTGGCGACCGGGCCACGCCGAGTGCTGGTGGACCGCGGAACCTCGCCGATCGTCGCGGACCTGCGCGGCGAAGCCCACGGTGTGACGCCCCTGCTGCTGCTGCACGGGATGTGGTGCGACCGGAGGATGTTCGACTCCATGGCCCCGGAGCTGGCCCAGGGCGGCCCCGTGCTGGTCCCCGATCTTCGCGGGCACGGCGAATCGAGCCAGGTGCGCGGGTGGGACCTCGAGGACCTGGCGCACGACATGGTCGAGCTGCTCAACTCACTCCGGTTCCCGGCCGCGGATGTCATCGGATTCTCCCTCGGCGGGATGGCCGCGCTCCAGCTCGCCCTCCGGTGGCCCGAGCGGGTGCGGCGCCTGGTGCTGGTGAGTACGACCGGCAGTGCCGAGGGCCCGGTGCGGCAGGCCGAGCTCCGGGTGCTGAGTGGGGTCCTGCGGCGACTCGATGGCGAGACGCGCCTGCTCGACCCCGTGCCGCAATGGGTGTTCGCACCCGACTTCCGGGACCAGCACCCCGAGGTGGTGAGTGCCTGGCTCGCGGTGGTCCGACGAATGTCGGGCGAATCGCTGGCCCAGGCGCTCGACGTCGCGGCCGCTCGCCCCGACCTGCGTGCCCGGCTGGCAGACATAGCCCATCCGGCGCTCGTGGTGGTGGGGGCGCGTGACGCGCTCCTGCCCACGGAGGAATCGCGGCGGCTGGCGGAAGGGCTGCCCGGCGGGCGGCTCGTCTCCCTCGAGGGGGCCGGCCACGCCCTCCCCCTCGAGCGGCCGCACGAGCTGGCCGCGCTGGTACGGGAGTTCGTCCGGGAGCCCGCGGGGCAGCCGCGCTGAGGCGGCAATCCATTGGCTTCCGGAGCGCCTGATCCCGCGCCACATTCCTGCCGGCAGCGAGAACCTTCCCCCGCCTGGAGCCCGTCCCCGTGCGAATCCCCGGCCTCGTCCTTCGCCAGCTCTACACCTTCGGCTCCCTCACCCAGGAGCCGGGCGGCCTGAAGTTCGGGCTGAAGAACCGGCTGGCGGACGCCACCCTGACGCGGGTGCTCCGCGTGGTCATCAACGGCGTCGAGATCCCCCTGAGCGACGTGACCCTCGACCTCGGTGAAGGCAGCGAGATCCCGGCCACGACCGTGACGCCTGACCGCCCACAGGGCTTCGCCCTGCGGCAGATCGCGCACCTGCATGCCCGCGGCATGCGGCTCGGGCCGGGCACGCACGAGATCCAGATCGCGATCGACACCCGCCCGTTCGGCACCCTCGACGTCAAGGTGACGGACGCGCTCCAGTCGGCGCCGGAGCGGCGCACCCGGATCCCCTACAAGAAGGACGACGACTACTCCGCGGGGATCATCCGGGAGCGCCAGCAGTTCGTCGAGGAGTTCACCGGCACGAAGCTTCGGCACATCAACCACTACTCCTTCGACGCCGAGACGACCCGGGGGAACATCGAGAACTTCACCGGGGTGGCCCAGGTCCCGATCGGGTTTGCCGGCCCGTTGCTGATCAACGGCGAACACGCCCAGGGTGAGTTCCTCATCCCCCTGGCCACGGCCGAGGGTACGCTGGTTGCGAGCTACAGCCGCGGGATGAAGGTGCTGAACCTCTCGGGCGGCGTGACCACGACGATCTCCGACGACTGCATGCAGCGGGCGCCGGTCTTCATCTTCGAGTCCGCCCGCGAGGCGCGGGCCTTCCGGCAGTGGGTCGAGGACCACATGGAGGACATCCGGCGGGAGGCGGAGTCAACCAGCCGGGTGGCGAAGCTGCTCTACATCGACCCCTACCTCTCCAACAAGTTCGCGTACCTCCGCTTCAACTTCTCCACCGGCGACGCGGCGGGGCAGAACATGGTGGGGCGCGCCACTTTTGCGGCGTGCTCCTGGATCCTGGAGCAGGTGCCCACGGTGCGGCGGTTCTACCTGGAGTCGAACCTCGCCACTGACAAGAAGGCGTCCCAGGTGAACCTGATGCGGACCCGGGGCAAGCGGGTCACCGCCGAGGCGATCATCCCGCGGGACATCCTGGTGACGAACATGCGGGTCGAGCCCGAAAGCCTGGCGTATCACGCGGGGGTCGCGAACGTCGGCGCGATCCTCTCCGGCGCCAACAACAACGGGGCCCACTCCCCCAACGGCATCACCGCCATGTTCATCGCGACCGGGCAGGACGTGGCGAACGTCGCCGAGGGCTCGGCGGCGATCGTCTACACCGAGCTCACCCCGGGCGGCGACCTTTACCTGTCGATCACCATTCCCTCGCTGATCGTCGCCACCCACGGTGGCGGTACCAGTCTGGCCACTCAGCGCGAGTGCCTCGAGATCCTCGGCTGCCATGGGAAGGGCAAGGTGAACAAGTTTGCCGAGATCATCTCGGCGGTGGTGCTGGCCGGTGAGCTGTCGCTCGCGGCGGCGATTTCGTCGCTCGAGTGGGTGTCGTCGCACGAGCAGTACGGCCGCAACCGGTGACGGCCACCCCGGGGGAGGCGACAGAGACGGCACAGCTCGAGGAGGTCCGGGTGCTCAAGCCACCCGGCCTGGTGCGCCGGCTGGCGGTCACGCACCTGCACTTCGCCGGGCTGTGCTTCGGCGGGATTGCGGCCTGGGTGCGTTCGCGGCGGGCGCAGAGGCGCGCGCGTGGACTCGGATACACCCTGGCGCTGGTGGCGAGCGGGCTGGCATGGCCGTTCCTCGACAAGTCCATCGTGCGCCTGCCCTTCCCGGTGCAGCTCCGGAAGCGCCTGGAACTGCTCGGCCCCACCTACATCAAGCTGGGCCAGATCCTTTCGCTCCGCGAGGACCTCCTGCCGCGGAGCGTCACCGACGAGCTCAAGCACCTGCTCTCGCGTCTGCCTGCCGTGCCCTTCGCGGCCATCGAGGCGATCGTGGAGCAGGACCTCGGCCGGCCCTCCGCCGAGGCGTTCCTGTGGATCGACCCGGTACCCCTCGGCTCCGCCTCGATCGGGCAGACTCACCGCGCCACGACGCACGAGGGTGACGCGGTCATCGTCAAGGTGCTCAAGCCGGGGACCCGGGAGATCCTCCAGCGCGACGCGCGCCTGCTCAAGTGGCTCGGCTCCATCCTCCAGCTCCTCCTCCCGCGCTTCCAGCCGCAACAGGTCATCCGCGAATTCGTGGACTACACCCTGCGGGAAGTGGACCTGCGGCGGGAGGCGGACAACGCCGAGACCTTCGCCGCGAACTTCACGGACATGAAGGACGTGGTCTTCCCGGCGATCTACCGCGACCTCTCCGGGCCGAACGTCCTCACCATGGAGTTCCTCGATGGGGTGCAGCCGGACAGCGCGGCGGCGCAGGCGCTGCCGGAGGAGGACCGGCGGCACCTCGTCGACCTCGGGGCGGCGTCGATCATCCGGATGCTCTATCGCGACGGCTTCTTCCACGCCGACCTCCATCCCGGCAACCTGCTGGTGCTCGAGGGCGCGCGGGTCGGGTTCATCGACCTGGGCATGGTGGGCCGGCTCGACGAGCAGCTCCGCCGCACCCTGCTCTACTACTACTTCGCGCTGGTCATGGGCGACCTCGACAGCGCGGCGCGCTACCTGGCCGCGGTCGCGGAGCCCGGCCGCGGGGGCGACCCCACGGGCTTCCGGCGGGAAGTGGTGGAGATCTCCAGCCGGTGGCGACGCGCGGCGAGCTTCGAGTCCTACTCGCTGGGCCACCTCGTGCTCGACTCGGTCGCCCGCGGTGCCACGTACCGGATGTACTTCCCGGTCGAGATGGTGCTGATGGTGAAGGCCCTCATCACGTTCGAGGGCGTGGGCCACGTGCTCCTGCCCGGCTTCGACGTGGCCGAGGTATCACGGCGCCACATCCGGACGCTGTTCGTGGAGCAGTTCAGCCCGCTCCGGTTCCTCTCCGAGGGGCTTCGCGGCGCGCCCGACCTGGTCGATGCCGTGGCCAGGATGCCGCTGCTCGTCACCGACGGGATCAAGGCGCTGGAGAAGACCGTGCGGCGCACCCCGGAGAACCCGTTCGCCGGCCTGCGGGGCACGCTCATCGGGGGTTTCTGCCTCGTGGCCGGCGCGATCGTCGCCGGATTCGGCGGTCCGAAGCCGCTCTGGATCGGGCTGTTCGTCCTGGGCTTCCTGCTGGCGATGCGGAGGGGGGAGTGAGCTCGCATCCGCCGCGCGACCCGTTCGACCGCGAGTACTACGAGACCTGCCTGCGCGAACTCGCCGGCCCGATTTTCAACGCCTGGTTCCGGCCCGCGGTCTTCCGGGCGGAACGGATCCCTGTGGCGGGTCCCGCGATCATCGCCGCAAACCACAGCGGCAACGCGTTTCCCTACGACGCGATGGTGCTCGACGCGGCGCTCTACCGGCTGGAGCGCGGCCCGGTCCGCAAGGTCCGCGCGGTGTACGAGAAGGAGCTCACGCTCACCTGGTGGATGCGGCCCTTCGGCGTCGATGACTTCTGGCGGAAGGGGGGCGGGATCGACCTCACCTTCGACAACTTCGAGGCGCTCCTCACCCGGGGGGAGCGCCTGCTCTACTTCCCCGAAGGCGTGCCCGGCATCGGGAAGGGATTCAACCACCAGTACGAGCTGCAGCGGTTCAGCACCAGCTTCGTGCTGCTCGGGGCGCGGGCCGGCGCCCAGGTCGTCCCGCTGTACATCGTCAACGCGGAATGGGTGATCCCGTTCAGCTACACCTGGAAGGCGCTCGATCGCTGGCTGGAGCGGACCTTCAAGATCCCGTTTCTTCCGCTGCCCTGGGGCATCATCGCGGTCATCTGGCCCTGGGCGTGGTACCTTGCCCTGCCGGCCAAGATGATCTTCGTCTTCGGCGAGCCGCTCGACCCCGCGGCAATTGTCCGGCAGGAGGGCATCACCGACCTCGACCGGCCCGATCGCGAGAAGCTCTCCGCGGCGGCGGCCAAGATCCGGCGGGCAATGCAGGTGGAGCTGGACGAACTGGTGCGCATCCACGGCCAGCACCCGTACCGGAGCCGCGAGCTGTGGCGGCGGCTGAGGGAGAGTGGCCGGAACCTGTGGCGGCTGCTCCCGACCGGCTGGCCGGTGGCGTTCGTCCGCTTCGATCGCGACCGGCGCCGCCCGCCCGCGCGAAATGCGCTGCATCGCTGGCTGCGCGACTGGGACCTGCTGTTCTGGTATTTCCCGTTCCTGGGCTGGCCCCTGCTGTCGCTCGCGCGGGCGTGGCGGCGGCCGCCGTGCGGATACCGCGGGCTCCCGAGGGAGACGCGGAAGGAACAGGAAGGTTCGTGGGTGTGGCGGCTGGCGGAGCGGCCCCTGCCCTGGAGTTCAACCCTCCCTGAACCCGGTGAACGATGCTCCAGACCATCTCGGTAATGGGCGCTCTCCTGATCCTGCTGCCCTTCGCAGGTAGCCAGGTCGGCCGTCTCACCACGCAGAGCGTCACCTACCAGCTGCTCAACCTGGCCGGCTCAGGCATCCTCACTGTCGTGGCGGTCATGGAGCGGCAGTATGGGTTCCTGGTCCTCGAGGGCACCTGGGCCATCGTGAGTGTCCTCGGCCTCAGCCGGGTGCTCCGCGGCCTGCCCGTGGGCGGCGGGCACTGACATGATCCCGGCCCCCGAAGCGCTGGCCCGCCTGCGTGAGGGAAACCGCCGGTTCGCGTCGAATGCGCGCGGGGCCGGCGCCGACCCGTCGCCCGGCCAGGAGCGGAGGCTCGAGCTCACCAAGGCGCAGCAGCCCTTCGCGATCATCCTCGGCTGTTCTGACGCCCGTGTGCCCGCCGAGCTCGTGTTCGACCAGGGCCTGGGCGACCTCTTCGTCATCCGGGTTGCGGGGAACATCGTGGCGCCCTCGCAGGTCGCGAGCGTGGAATTCGCGGCGGCCCGATTCGAGACCAGGCTGGTGGTCGTGCTCGGGCACTCCGAGTGCGGCGCGATCCTCGCAACTCTCGACGAGCTTCGGCGCCCGGCCGAGAGCCAGTCCCGGCACCTTCACGCCATCGTGGACCGGGTGCGGCCCTCGGTCGAGGGGCTGCTGCACGGAGGCCTGGGCCTCGACCCGGATGTCCTGGTCCGGCAGGCGGTCCGCGCGAACATCCGCGCATCCGCCGACCATCTCCGTCACGGCTCGGAAGTGCTGGAACAACTGATCCGGGAGGAAGGAGTCCTGGTGGTGGGGGCGGAGTATTCGCTGGACACGGGAGTGGTGGATTTCTTCGACGGCGTGCCGCCTTCGGCCCGCTGATGCGACATCAACTTCGGAGCTGCTCATGAAGACCAAGGTCCTGCCTGCCCTCGCGCTCGTCCTCGCGGCACCTGCCACCGCCCAGGCCCCGGCGACCATCATGGCCGACCCGGCAGTCGGCACGTCTCGCTCGCTCTGGCAGCAGGTGACCAGCCAGGTCACCGCCATCGCCCAGGAACTGCCGGATTCGCTCTACGGCTTCAAGCCGACGCCGGAAGTCCGGTCGTTCGGGCAGCTCATCGGCCACATCGCCGGCGCCCAGTATCTATTCTGCGCCGCGGCCCTGGGCGAGCCTGCCCGCGACGAGGACGCCGTCGAAAAGACCACGAACACGAAGGCGGGGCTGGTGGAGGCGCTCGAGGCCTCGACCGCGTACTGTGAGCGCGCCTACGCGCAGTCTGACGCTTCAGCCCTGGCCACGACGAAGCTGTTCGGCCAGGAGCGGACCCGGCTCTGGGCGCTGGGGATGAACGCACTCCATAACGGGGAGCATTACGGGAACCTCGTGACCTACCTGCGGATCAACAAGATTGTGCCGCCGGCGAGCCGTCCCCGGCAATAGCGGATTCACCGCGGGGACACGGAGCAGGCTTCGCGCCTTCGCGCCTTCGCGCCTTCGCGCCTTCGCCATGGACTACTTCGAGGCCGCCGCCGCCGCCGCAATTGCCTCGCGGTTCACCACCTTGCCGTCCTTGAGCACGCGCCAGATGCGCAGCGTGTTGCGGATATCGGCCGTCGGGTCAGCGTCGAGAATCACGAGGTCCGCGCGCTTCCCCACTTCGAGCATCCCGAGCTCTGCCTCGGCGCCCATGACCCGCGCGGAGCCGGCCGTGGCTGCGCCGAGCGCCTCGAGCGGGGTGAGTCCCGCCTTCACGAGCTCCTCCAGCTCGTAGTGCACCGCGATGGGCACCTGCCAGGTGTCGGTCCCCACGCCGACCGTGACCCCTCCACGGTGGAACCGGGCCGTGGTGCGACGACCCTGGGCCACCGAAAGCTCCGCCCGCTGCCGCTGCTCCTCCGTCAACCCGAGCATCCGTTCGATGTCGTCGCGTGGCGGGGCAAACGGGGCCATCACGCTGTCGCCGTCAAAGAGCGCCGGGTTGGTGCTCGCCCGCAGCGTGAACCCGACGTAGGTAATAGTCGGCACCACGGAAATGCCCGCCCCGCGATAGAGCTGGACCAGGTCGTCATACGCGCCGGTATCACCCCGCCCCCCGCAGGATTCGGTGTGCTCCTGTGCGTCCATGCCCGCGGCGACCAGTGGGAGGGGGTGGGCGCAGTGCCCGGTGGCGCGCATCCCCATCCGGTGCGCCTCGGTCACGATCCGCGCGTTGATGTCCCAGCGCCGGAAGGTGCGGGTCTTGACGTGCGGTGCGCCGAATCCCCCCGCGAGCGCCACTGAGCGCCGCACGTGGGCCGAGTCCGCCTCCGGTTCGATCCCGCGGCCCTCGTCCCCGTCGAAGGCCCAGTCGGTGTAGTACTGGAATCCTCCGTAATCGATCCGAGGCCCTTCGGCTACTCCCGCCGCGAAAGCGTCGGCCCAGGCCACGAGGGAGGCCATCGCCGAGCCCTGGTCTCGCATCGTGGTAATGCCGAAGTAGAGGGCGCCGGGGAGTTTCGCCGGCTGGTAGGCGTGCGCATGGAGGTCCATGAGGCCGGGGATCGCGAACCGCCCGTCGGCGTCGAGCTGCTCCGCGCCCTGGACGCGGATCGTGCCCGCCGCCCCGATCCGCGCGATCCGGCCATGCTGGACCAGCACGTCCCGCGGGATCGTGGGTCCGGGCCCGGTGCCCGTGATCAAGCGCAGGTTGCGGATGAGCAGCGGCGTGGGCTCCGGCGGGGTGAAGCGAATCGGCCAGCCGAGGTGCCGCTCGGAGCCGTCGGGCGCCCGGAGTACAAGGCCGTCGCCCGATGCGAACAGCATCGTGCCGTCGAGGGCCGCCGACGCGTAAAGGGCTGGCGATTCGCCGAGCGGCGCCGGGTCGGCCAGCAGACCGGTCGCGTCGAACGGGGCGCGCCAGAGCCGGTCGTGCCGCACCCAGGTGAGCGATCCGTCGGTCCACCGGAAGAAGATGGGCGAATCGGGGAAGCGGGGAATGGTCCGGGGCGCTCCCGAGAGAGGGAGGATCCTGCCCACCGACGGCGAAACCGATCCATGGCCGCCGCCGAAATGAAGGAGCGCATCCGATCCTGGCGACCACACCGGAGCGAGTGCGTCGGGCGCGAGCCAGGGCAGGGCCACGGTCCCGAGTGCTCGCGCGGCGCTCGAGTCGGCTATCGGGAGTGCCGAGACGTCCGCTATCCGGAGCCGCCGCGAACCCGAGGCCGGCGCCTCGACGAACGCGAGCCAGCGTCCGTCCGGCGACCACGCGGGCAGTACCTCGCGGTTCGGCAGCGAGGTGAGCTGGCGGGTGGTGCCCCCGGCGAGTTCGGTCGCGTAGAGATCCTCGCGACCCCACGGCCCGGCGGACCACGCGATTTCGGCGCCGTCCGGCCGCCACGCCAAGTGCCGGGCCGTGAGCGGCACCTGGGCCACGGGGCGCGGCGCGCCGCCGACCGGCATGACCCAGAGGCGCCCCAGCGCGAGCAACGCAATGCGGCCGGCGTCGGGCGAGATCTCCACGTCCATGAACCCGCGGGCCGCCCGCTCGACCCCCGGCTCCGGGAATCGGGGCGCGGCCTGGGGACGCCGCGGCCGCGTGATGGTGAGTCGGGCGGTGAACGGGATGCGGACGGGCGCCCCGCCGGCCGCGCTGACCCTCCAGAGTCCGCCGTCGGCCGAGTAGATCAATGAGGTACCGTCGGGCGTCCAGCGCACGCGCGTGGGCGTGACGTCGGCGTGCTCCGTCAGTCGGCGCGCGGCGCCGGCCGGCGCACTCGCCAGTTCCTGGATCCAGACCTGGAGCCGGCCGCCCTGGTCCTTCGCGAAGTACGCAACCCTGTGCCCGTCCGGGGCGAAGGCGGGCCCGTAGGCGTGGGCAGTGTCGGGGCCGAGCCAGGTCACCGCGCCGCCGCCCGCAGCGGCGGTTCCGATCGGCCCGCCGTCGCGATCTCCTGCGATGAAGGCGATCCGGCCGTCAGGACTCCACGCCGGGTCGCGCAGGTTGCGCTCCCCGAGTCCATCGAACGCAATGCCACGGGCGGTGAGCGTCGCGGGGTCGAGCACGGCGATGCCGGAGGACTCCAGCGCGCGCTCGAATGCCAGTTCCTTCCCGTCGGGCCGCCAGGAGGCGGCCCCCTCGAATCCGTCGGGCTTCTCGAGTTGGGTTGCCTGCCGGATCACCCCGCTGCCCACGTCCAGGAGCCAGAGGCCAGAGCGCCCGTTCCGCTCGCCGCGGAAGGCGATGGTCCGGCCATCGGGCGACCACGAGGGATCCAGATCCTCGGCAACGTCCCGCACCGCATCGGTGAGGGGCCGGGCGTCGCCGCCTCCAACTGGAAGCGTCCAGAGCTGGCCCAGGAGGTCGAAAACGATCGTCCGCCCATCCGGCGAGATGTCGAACCCGAGGGTCGTGCCCTCGGTAGTCGTGACTGAGATGGCCTCGGGACCGGCGCCACCCTGCGGGCTCGGGCCCTGGGGTGCCGCGCAGCCCGCGGCCAGGAGCGCCGCGAGCGGAAGGAATCTGCGGATTGGATGCATGGAACCCGGCTTACGGGACGGCGCTATGCTACCGCCCGGGACACGGGCCGGCAATGGCGCCATCCCTGAACGAGAATGGCCGGGACCGCGCCCGCGGCCCCGGCCATCCCTCGTCCTTCAACCGCGGTCTAGCTGGCGGCAGCCAGGTCCCGCACCGCGCCGGCCAATGACTTGACCCTGGCGGAATCCTTGGAGCCGCGCGCGTCGGCATCAAGCTGGGTTGCCAGCTGCGTGAGGGCGGACTTCCGCGCCCCTCCCGAGGCCTGCTCCGCGCCGGCCAGCGCCTGGCGTACCGCCGCGATCCGGGCGGTGCTGAGGCCGCTCGAACGCTCCAGCTGGTCCACGTATGCCCGAGTCAGGGCGAAGCTCGCCGGCCAGACGAACTTCCGCTGGCCCTGGGTATTGAAGTAGTCGAACCGCACCGACTTGGCCGCGTCGATCTCGTTCTGGCTCATGAAGGGGCTCGGAGCCAGCTCGAAGATGTCGAGGCCGCGGGAGATCTCGGAGCTCACGATCACGCCGTTATACCAGTACGCGGACCACGACCCGCCGCCGGCCATCCGGGTCGAGTCCACCGGCCCGCGGTCGAAGAAAGCGATCTCCCTCGGATGGGCGGGGTCGGTCCAGTCGAAGACCGAAATGCCGCCCTGGTACCAGGCCTGGACCATTACGTCACGGCCCGGGATGGGGATGAGGGAGCCGTTGTGGGCCACGCAGTTCTCGAGCGAGGTTTGCGCCGCCGGCAGCTTGTAGTAGCTCCGGAACTGCATCTTCCGCTCCGCGACCGTGAAGATGGCGTCGGCGCCCCACTCGGGCTTGTCGGTCGCGCGGCACTTCGGCTGGCCGCCGCCGCCCCATTCGTCCGAGAACAGGATCTTGGTGCCGTCGTTGTTGAAGGTGGCCGAGTGCCAGAAGGAGAAGTTCGAGTCGGACACGGCGCCGATCCGCACCGGGTTGGTCGGGTTGCGGATATCGATCAGGAAGCCGTAGCCCTCGCAGGCACCGCCGGCCAGGCCGATCTCCGGGTAGAGGGTGATGTCGTGGCACTGGGTCGGACCGTGCTCGGAGTCGTCCGACTGGCTCCCCACCAGCTTCTCGATGATGCCGGGAAGGGCAGTGCGGAGCGCGGCGCTGTCGGCGCCGGTCGGCGCCCCGGTGCCGTTCCGGGCCTTCACGATGCTGTCCAGCATCGGCCGGGTGAAGCCGGTGGGAAGCACCCGCTCCCTGCCGAAGATCACCGCGGTGTAATCACCCCGCGCCTTCGCCTCGGTGAGGCGCTTCTCGTCCGCGGCAATGTCCTCCGGTGCGTTGCCGTGCTCGGGCGGCGCCTTGAGGTCCTGGAAGATCCTGGGCGAGCTCACGATGGCGGCTTGCTCGGGGTGGGCCAACGGCACCTTGATCACTTCGATGCGGAACAGGGCCGAGTTGGGATCGTTCTCGGGCTGCGCCTGGCTGCAGCCGGCGAGCTCGCTCGGCGACCGGACGCCCGCCGAGCCCGAGATGTACACGTACACGTTCTCGGGGTCCTTCGGGTCCACCAGCACCGAATGGGTGTGCGAACCGCGGCAGGTCTGCACGTTGCCGACGTTCCGCGGGTTGGCGATGTCACTGATGTCGAAGATGCGGAGCCCGCGGAGGCGATCCTGGCTCACCGTGTCCTTGACGCCCTGGGTCCCGCAGTCGAGGCGTCCCGACAGCCCCTCCCCCGAGATGAACAGGAGATTCTTGTAGACGGATACGTCGCTCTGCGAGGCCGGGCAGACGTAGGCCGTCCGCAGGGTGGGCCGGGACGGATTGGAAATGTCCCAGATCTGCCATCCGTTGTAGTTCCCCTGGATGGCGTAGGACCCGAGGAACGCCAGATCCGAGTTGGTCTGCCCGACGAACTTCTCCGCGGGCGGCGTCCTGGAGAGCACGCGGAGGTTCCACGTCGCCTCGGCGGCGTCCGCAGCGCCGGCGCGGAGGCCGACGCGGGGATCGGGCTTCGGCGCTCCGGTGGTCGCGCCCGTCGGCGCCGGGCCCCCGGAGTACGACGACGAGCTGGACCCGCCACAGGCGGCGGTCAGGAGCGCCGCCACCGCGAGCAGGGAAAGTGGCGACTTCGACGACGAGCTGGTCACTGGGAGCCTCTCTCGAGGATGAGGGTGGCGAGCATCTCTTCCATCCGGGCGATCTCGGTGGTCTGGTCGACGTTGACGTCGGAAGCGAACTTGAAGACGGTCTCGTCCTGCCCCGCGCCGTACGACCCGAACAGCTGTTCGACCATCGTGACCGCCCCGCGATGGTGCTGGATCATGGAGGTCAGGAAGAGGCGGTCGAATTCGCCGCCACTCGCCTGGTCGAGCTGCTTCATCTGCTCCTGGGTCAGCATGCCGGGCATGAGCTCGTGCCCATGCGCGTGCGTCATGCCCGCACCGGTGGCGTCCGCTTCCGGGATGGGCTGCCGGCGGTCACGCAGCCACCGCTGCATGGTGCCGATCTCGTCCAGCTGGGCGTTGATGATGCGCTCGGCGAGGCGCTGAACCGCAGCGCTGGCCCCGTGGGTGGGCGCCATTCGGGCCATGACGATCGCCTGGGCATGATGACCGATCATGTTCGTCATGAACCGGGCATCGGCTTCGGTCCAGGGAAGGCGGGCGCTGTCAGCCCGGGCCTTGGCCACCCCGGCGCCCTCCGTTGTCCCGGCGGAGGACGGAGCCGGGACCGGAGCCGGCCCCGGTTGGGCGCCCTGCTGGGTGCCGGAACTGCAAGCCCCTGTGAAGAGGGCCGCGGTGAGAATCGGGATCAGTCGGGCGGGCGGCAGTGGCATCGGGATCGGGTCAGGGGGCAGCAGGCGGGGTCATTTTGCGCCTCCAAGGTAATCCGGGCGCCCCATCCAGCGACTGGGCTGGACGGCCGGGATATCCCCCCAGCCTGAACAGGACGGTTGCAACCTGGGATTGGATTCACCCGGTGGCCCGAGGGTTGGGACCGCCCGATCCCGGGCATCTGGCGTGAAGCAGGGTATCCGGTCAGGTTCTCGGTCATGAGTGAGTCGAGGCGGGCCGCCTTTCTGGAGGCCGGGACCTGGCACGGAGCCCTCGACGTGGCCGAGGCCATGCTGGCCGAGGATCCCGGCCTCGCCACCCGCGATATCCATACCGCCGCGGTTACTGGCGACGACGCCGCGGTTCACCGATTCCTGGCCCACGATCCGGCCAGTGTCACCGCGCGCAGCGCCCCCTACGGCGGCGACGCCCTCACTTATCTGTGCCTGTCGAAGTTCCTCCGGTTCGACCAGTCCCGCAGCGACCGGTTCCTGCGCGCGGCGACGGCATTGCTCGATGCCGGTGCCGATCCCAACAGCGGCTTCTGGACCAGCGGCAGCTATCCCGAATTCGAGTCGGCGCTGTATGGCGCCGCGGGAGTGGCGCACCACGCCGGGCTGACCCGGCTGCTGCTGTCCCGCGGGGCGGACCCGAACGACGTGGAGGTGGTCTACCACTCGCCCGACACCAACGACAACGCGGCCATGCGGCTGGTGGTCGAGACGGGCCGGCTCACGGCCGACAGCCTCTCACTGATGCTGGTTCGCAAGCACGACTGGCACGACCTCGAGGGGGTTCGCTACCTGCTGGAGCACGGGGCCGACCCGAACCACCGCAGGGCGCATGGGCTCGTGCCCATCCATCATGCGGTCGCACGCGACAATGCGCTGGCGATCGTCGAGCTCCTGCTCGATCACGGTGCCGATCCCACCATCCTCCAGGAGGGGGAATCGGCAGTGGCCCGGGCCGCCCGGCGCGGGCGGGGCGACTTGCTGACGCTCTTCGAGCGCCGTGGCGTCGCCACCGCCCTTCCGGGCGCACTACGACTCATCGCGGCGTGTGCCCGGAACGACGCGGCAACCGTCGGTGCGCTGGCACGGGAGGAACCCGAGCTGGTGGAGGAACTCCGAGCCCAGGGGGGCACGATGCTGGCCGAGTTTGCCGGCACCGACAACACCGGCGGCGTGCGACACCTGCTCGACCTCGGCGTGCCCGTCGATACCGTGTACGCGGGGGACGGATACTTCGGCATCGCCCCCGCGAGCACGGCGCTTCACGTGGCGGCCTGGAAGGGATTCCCCCGGACGGCGCGCCTGCTCATCCAACGTGGCGCAGCCGTCGACCGGCGTGACGGCGAGGGGCGCACCCCGCTGGCCCTGGCGGTCAAGGCGACGGTGGACTCCCACTGGACCGAGCGGCGCACCCCCGAGTCGGTCGAGGCGCTGCTCGCTGCCGGGGCCTCGGTGGCCAGCGCGCCATTTCCGTCGGGCTACGCCCAGGTCGACGAACTGCTCCGCCGACACGGTGCGGGAACCTGACCGGCCCCTTCGATTGACGGCGTGCCCGGCCCGAAGTAGCATGGGCCTCGCGTATCAGGACGCACCCCGTCCGCGGGCAGGGCCGAGCCCACCTGAGACTTCGGCAGTCACAGATCCGATCTTCCTTCAGCCCGTCGTGCGGACGCGGGCGATCTGTTGAAGGGAGATCGCCATGTCCGACCCCGCCTCGCGGCTGCCCGCGCGTCCGTCCCTGGAGCAGCTCCGCAAGCAAGCCAAGGAACTCCTTCGCCGGTACCGCGTCGGTGATCCCGCGGCTACCGAACGCTTCCGCACGCACGCGCATGCGACGGCCGAGCCGGACCTGGCCGCCGCGCAGTTCGTCATCGCGCGCGAATATGGCTTCGAGAGCTGGCCCAAGCTGGTTCGCCACGTGGAGGCGGTGAACCCGCCCAGCCGCATCGCCCAGTTCGAGAACCTTGCGCGCGACATCCTGTTGGCGGCCCGGGGGGACGAAGTGGCGCTCCGGCGTTTCAGCGCGTTCTCCGGGACGTCGTACAGCCTGGAGCAGCTTCGCGCCCAGGTCGTCGAGCGCCTGGCCAGGCTCCGCGGTGTCGGCGAGCGGATCGATGCGCTCACCGCCGACGATGCGCGTCACCTCGTGGCGCGTCAGTACGGCTTCGAGGACTGGGGGCGCCTGGCCGAATCGCTGGCGCGTCCCCCCGACGACCCGCGTGCTGCCCCCCGCGGGCTCGCCTCATCGCCCCCTTTCTACCGGATCGACTGGAACAGCAGCACCCTCGAGGTGCGTCCTCCGCTTTCCGACAAGGACTGGGAGCTGATCGCCGGCGTCATGCAGGACACCGGACTGACGGGGCTCAGCGCCGGTGGCCAGATGACGGACGCGGCACTGGAGCGCGTGGCGAGGCTCGGGACGGTGACACGGCTCGACCTCGAGGGTTCGCAGCGCCTCAGTGACGATGGCCTGCGGCACCTTGCCGCAATGCCACAGCTGGAGGAGTTGGACCTCAGCGGCTGGCACAGTCCAGTCACCGATCGCGGGCTCGCGGTTCTCCGGCACCTGCCTGGACTGCGCCGCCTGGCGCTGTGCTGGCCCCAGCGCATCAGCGACGCCGGCCTAATGGGCCTGGCGGCCTGCGAGCGTCTCGAGAGCGTCGACCTGCTGGGAACGCCGACCGGGGACGGCGTCATTGCGGCGCTGGCCGGAAAGGACGCCCTGCGCCGGCTCAAGACGGGGCGGCAGGTCACCGACGCCGGGCTGCCGCTGTTGCACCGGATCCCGGCATTCAAGTCCTGGCGAGGGGGTGTGCCGACGTACTCGCTGATGTCGCCTGACGCCGGCCCCACGCACCTCCTCGTGGATGGATCCTGCTCGGATCGCGGCTTCGCCGCCCTGGCAGGCCTGGATGGACTGTTCGGGCTGAGCCTCTTCTGGCACGCAACCTCGGTAACACCGACCGCCCTGGCCGCGCTCGCGAAGCTCCCCAACCTGGGTTTCCTCGGATGCGAGGGCCGGCTCTGTGATGACGAGGCCATGCGGCACATCGGCGCGCTGCCGCAGCTTCGAATGCTCATGGCTCAGGGCACGGTGGCGGGCGACGAGGGGTTCACCGCCCTCTCCCGCTCCAGGACGCTGGAATACATCTGGGGCCGGGAATGTCCCAACCTTACCAACCGGGGGTTCGCGGCACTCGCGGCGATGCCGGCGCTGCGGGGCCTGGCCATGAGCTGCCGGAATGTCGGGGACGAGGCGCTCGCCACGCTTCCGGACTTTCCCGCCCTTCGCGAACTGATGCCGATGGACGTCCAGGACGATGGATTCCGCCACGTCGGACGCTGCCGCCTGCTCGAGGCGCTCTGGTGCATGTACTGTCGCGAGTCCGGGGACATCGCCACCGGTCATGTTGCCGAACTGCCCGGGCTCCGGCGGTACTACGCCGGCAAGACCAGGATCACGGACCGGAGCCTCGAAATCCTGGGCGGCATGCCGTCACTCGAGGTGCTACAGTTCTGGGAGATCGCCGGGATCACCAACGCGGGCCTGGCGGCCCTGGCGCTCTTGCCCAGGCTGCGTGAGGTGTCCATCGAGGGGGCGACCGGCGTCACGCGGGATGCCGTCGCCATCTTCCCCGACACGGTCCGCGTCAACTACCGCTGACAATGTTCACGCTCCAGTCCCCCGCCTTCGCGCACGAGGGGTCCATCCCCGCCCGGCACACCTGCGACGGACCCGACCTCTCCCCTCCCCTGGCCTGGGCGAATCCGCCCTCCGGCACCCGCACCTTCGCGCTCCTGGTCGACGATCCGGATGCCCCGGACCCCGCAGCGCCGAGGAGGGTCTGGGTCCACTGGATCAGGTACGACATCCCGGCAGCTACGGCCGCCCTGGCCGAAGGCGAGGGCAACCATATGCCTGCAGCGGGAGGGCACGAGGCACTTACGGACGCCGACGCACCCGGCTGGCACGGGCCCTGTCCGCCAATCGGCCGCCACCGCTACTACTTCCACCTCTTCGCACTCGATTCGGAGCTCGGCGACATGGGCCGCAAGGCCCGGCGAAAGGACTTCGACTCTGCCATCGAGGGACACGTGCTGGGCACCGCGATCCTCATGGGTACCTACGCCCGTGCCGGGCGAGGCTGAGCATGGCACACGACGCCGAGCTGGACGGCATTCTCGAGTTCCTGCGGATCGCAGAACGGCTGAAGAGCCAGCCGCGGAGCGGCCGGACCTCGACCGGTGAGCCGGAAAGCGTCGCCGCGCACAGTTGGCGGCTATGCCTGATGGCCGCCGTCCTCGCGGACCGCGTGCCCGGGCTCGACCGTGCCCGTCTGATGACCATGTGCCTCATCCATGATCTCGGCGAGGCACTGCGGGGGGACACGCCGGCGCCGTCACAGGCCGCGGATGCAGGCAAGGCCGCGCGGGAGCGGGAGGACCTGCAGTTTGTGATGGCGGCGCTCCCCGCCAAGCTCAGGGACGAGTTCACCGCGCTCTGGGATGAATACGAGGCGGCGAGGACTCCCGAGGCGAGGTTCGCCAAGGGCCTCGACAAGCTCGAGACCATCCTTCAGCATGCCCAGGGCAGGAATCCGCCCGACTTCGACTACGAGTTCAACCTCGATTACGGCCGCGCCTATACCACCGCCGATCCGTTGCTGGCCGAGCTGCGTGCCCGGCTGGACCGGGAGACCGCCGCACGCGCGCGCGGCGAGGGGCCCGGTGGCAGGTAGGCGTGGCGCCGCGCGGGTCCGCTGGGTCGCCCTGCTCCGCGGGATCAACGTGGGCCGGGCCAAGCGCGTCGCAATGGCCGACCTCCGGGTGGTCATCGAAGAGCTCGGCTTTGGCGAGGTGCGGACCCTGCTCAACAGCGGCAACGTCGTCTTCACCGCGCCCGGCTCGGGCCGCGGCAACCCCGCCGCCCGGATCGAGAAGGCCGTTGCGGAGAAGCTCGGAGTGTCCTCGCGCGTCACCGCGCTGACCGCCGAAGACCTCGGCACGATCGTCTCGGAGAATCCTCTCGGCGGGGTGGCGGACAATCCGAGCCGCCTGATGGTGACGATCGCCATGGATGCAGCGGACTTGGCCCAGCTTCAGCCGGTGGTACGCAAGGCTTGGGCGCCGGAGGTGCTCGCGGTGGGCAGCCGCGCGGCCTACCTGTGGGTGCCGGACGGCATCGCGGACAGCCTCGCCTTCGCGGCAGTGGCCAAGATTCTTGGCGACGGCGCCACGACGCGGAACTGGGCCACCATCCTGAAACTCCACGCCCTGGTGGCGGAGCCGGTTTCCCGGTGAGCTTCCCCGAGTCCTTCCCGACCGAACGGCTCCTGATCCGGCGGCTCACGGAGGCCGATTTCCCCGAGCTGCGCCGCCTGCATACCGACGCCGCGGTCATGGAGCACATCGGCGGGGTCCGTTCCCCGGCGCAGACCGAGGCGTATCTTGTCCGCAACCTCGGGCACTGGCGCGAGCACGGCTTCGGGCTCTGGATGGTGCACGTCGGGGCCGGCGGACCAGTGGCCGGCCTCGCCATGCTTCGATCCCTCACGGTCGAGGCGGAGGAAGAGGTGGAGGTGGGGTACTCGCTTCACCGCCCGTACTGGGGCCGGGGCCTCGCTACCGAGATCGCCTCGGCTTGCAGCGCCCACGGCTACGAATCGCTCGGACTCGAGTCGCTCGTGGCGGTCACCGGGCCGTTGAACTCGGCCTCCCACCACGTCCTGAGGAAGATCGGCATGGCCTTCGAGCGTGACCTGGTGCTCGAGGAGACGCGATGCTGGTTGTTTCGGGGCAGGCGCCCCGCCGGACCCGGTGGATCACGGCCTCCGGCTGGCGTCGCCGCGTAGACGACCCTACGCTACAGCCGATCACGAGCAGCGCGCGGGCACAGCCTGCAACGGAGCCGCGCCCGGATGTTGGCCAATCCCATCCCGAGGGAGGGGACCGACCGGGAATCATGCGCCTGCACGAGGCTCTTCCTGCGCTGCTCGCCCAGCTCGAGGCGGACGGGCTTGATCCCCGGCGCCTGGAGCCCCAGGCGGCATGGACCGCGTTCAAGCGGTTCCTCACGGAGCCGGTCGAGGGGGCGCTCGACGCCGCCTGCATCCAGATCGACAGTTTCGCGGACCAGGACGGCCACGTCCGGGACTACCTCTTCTGCGTGCGGCAGTTCTCCGATTTCTATGCGGAGGCGGGAGAGATCGAGGAAGAGCCCCTGCGCCGGGTCGTGGTCGAGCTCACCTACGAGCCCGAGGGCGTTGTTGCCGACGAGCGGGTCGAGATCTGGACCCAGGACGCGGCATCGCGGGAGGCGTTCCTCGCCGAAGTGGAGGGCTCGCCGGCGTTCCAGCGGGCGATGGCGCGGCCGCCTTCGGGCTCCGATGTGTACGACCAGGAACTCTGACCCTCCTTCCACTCCGGAGTCCCCTCGTGGATCCACTCGTTATCGCCCTGCGGTTGGTGCACGTCGTCTCGGGTGTGCTATGGGTGGGCTCGATGTTCTTCACGACCATCTTCCTCGTCCCGTCAATGCAGGAAGCCGGCCCCGACAGTGCGAAGGTCATGGCCGGATTGCAGAAGCGGGGCATGATGACGGTGGTGCCGGTCCTCGCCGTCGCGACGATCCTGTCCGGCGTGTGGTTCTACTGGCGCGACTCGAACGGCTTCGATCCGGCCTACTCCACCTCGGGCGTCGGCCTCGCGTTCGGGCTGGGCGGCGTCGCCGCCATCATCGCCTACGCCATCGGCATCACGACCGTGCGGCCTTCGATGGTCCGGGCTGGAATGCTCGCGCAGCAGCTGGCCCAGGCACCGCAAGGTGGCGAGCGGGAAGCGCAGATCACCGAGATCGGCCGGCTACGCGCCCGTGCCGGGGCCGCGGGCCGGGTGGTCCTGGGCCTGCTCCTCTTCGCGGCGGCGGCGATGGCGGTGGCCAGGTACTTGTGACGGCTCGTTGGATGCTCCTCCTCGCGGGAGCCACCGCCGCGGCAGCCGCGTGCGCGAAGCCGGGACCGGAGCCGATGCCTGCCCCGGCTGCACTGTGCGAACCCGGCGATACCGCGCTGGTGCGCGACGTGATCTACTTCGGGCGCAACCGGCCGGACGGGGGCACTGTGGCCGATGCCGAATGGCAGGCCTTTCTCGACGAGGTGGTGACGCCACGGTTTCCCGCCGGCCTGACCGTCATGTCCGCGGCGGGGCAATGGCGCGGTGAATCAGGAGTCGTGGTCCGCGAACGAGCCGAAGTGCTGACGGTACTGCACGGGGGCGACGAATCCAGCCAGCGCGCGGTCGCCGAGATCACCGGTGAGTACCGGCGGCGCTTCAGCCAGGAGGCGGTCCTCCGCGAGCGCGTCCCCACCTGCGCCAGGTTCAGATGAGCGGATCTCCCGATCCCGTGGCGCAGGTCGACGCCTACGTCGCCTCCCTCCTGGATGCGCTCGGCCCGCGCGACGCCCTGGAGACGCTGGCCGCCACGCCGCGGGTCCTGGCCGATGCGGTGGCCGGCCTGACGCCCGCCCAGGCCGGCACACCGGAAGCACCCGGCAAGTGGTCGGTCCGGCAGGTGGTCCAGCACCTCGCGGACTCCGAGCTGGTGGGCGGATTCCGCTACCGGATGGTCCTCGCGCACGACGCGCCGCTCCTTCCGGGATACGACCAGGACCTGTGGGCCGTCCGACTGGGTTACGCCGACAGCGACATCCCGACTGCGCTGATGGACTTCACCCGGCTGCGCGAGGCGAACCTGCGTCTCCTGGTCCGGGCCACCACGACGGATTTCGAGCGGGTCATGCGGCACGCCGAGCGCGGCGATGAGCCGCTGGCGAGAATGATCCGGATGCACGCCGGGCACGACCTGGTGCACCTGCGACAGATCACGCGGATCCGGCTTGCGGTGGGAGCGTGACGGGGTCCTCGACGATCTACGACCGCATTTATGCCGCCGTCCGACGCATCCCGCGGGGCCGGGTCGCGACCTACGGCCAGATCGCAGCCATGGTGCCACGGTGCAGCGGTGCCCGGCAGGTCGGGTACGCCCTGCACGCGCTGCCGGCGGCGACCCTGGTGCCGTGGCACCGGGTGGTGAACGCCCGCGGGGCAATCAGCCTGGGCGGTGACGGCGCCGTCTCCCAGATGCTCCTGCTGGAACGTGAGGGCGTGCACCTCCGCAGGGACGGGCGGATGGACCTTGCGCGCTACCGGTGGAAGCCCCGGTCACGGCCACACCGACAGCCGAGGCCCCGATGACGCCGATGACTCCCCGCCGTGCCCTGGTCCTCGGCGGCCTCGCCGTCGCCACGCTCGACATCCTCGCCGCCATCATGCTGGCGGGACTCCGCGGCGTCGCGCCTTCGCGGGTGCTCCAGCACATCGCGTCGGGCGCGGTGGGCCCCCACGCCTTCACCGGGGGCATCGGCTCTGCGCTGCTGGGGCTGGCGCTGCACTTCGTCGTCGCCTTCGGCGTGGTCGCGACGTACCATGCGGCTGCCCGGGTGATGCCGGAACTTGCTCGCCATCCGCTCCGGTTCGGCCCGATCTACGGCATCGTGGTGTACTCCGTGATGCAGGCCATCGTGGTCCCGCTCTCCGCGGTGCCCACTCGTGAGCCCACGGTGCGTGGCATCCTGACGGGCCTGGCGGTTCACATCCTCTGCGTCGGAATCCCGGCGGCACTGTCCGCCCGTGCAGCGCAGCTCCAGGCCCACCCGGCCCCCGCCACGACCGGACTACCCTGAGTCCACCGCGGCGCGGCGGATCGACATCGCAGGAGGGACGATGGGAACGATGCGACTCGTGGTCGATGCCCGCGGCCAGGCGACGCCCGTGGAAGTCGAGGCCGACCGGCTCGAGGAGCTGCTGGCCGACCCCAGCAAGCGCCTGTGGCTGGACCTCAGCGACCCGGACCCGGAGGACGTCGCGGTGCTCCGGCGCGCATTCGGCTTCCACGAGCTGGCACTCGAGGAGGTGACCCGCCCGCACGAGCGACCACGCTGCGACGTGTTCGGCACCTCCTGCTTCATCGTGGTGTATGCAGCGGAGCGGGCCGGCCGTCATTTCGTGCCCCGGGAGCTCAACCTCTTCTGGGGCGAGAATTTCCTGGTGACCATCCATCGCCGGCCCGCGGCGGTCCTGGAGGTGCTCGACCTCGCCCGGCGGCGCTGGGAGCAGCATGAGGCGCGCCAGGAGCTGGGTATCGCGTGCCTCGCCTACACGCTCTTCGAGAGCCTGGTCGATGGCTACTTCGCAGTCCAGGACCAGGTGCGGGAGCGCATCGACGACATCGAGGAGACAATCTTCCGCGGTACCGAGGGCGCGGCGGCGGACCTCTTCCTGCTGCGGAAGGAGCTGCTGCGGGTGCCCCGGCTGTTGGCGCCCACCAGCCACGTGCTGGCCGAGGTGCTGCGCCGGGAGCGGATGATCCCTCCCGAGCTTCGGCCCTACTTCGCCGACGTGCAGGATCACGCGGTGCACGTGCTCGCCGAGATGGACACCTATCGCGACCTGCTCGCGACGGCCCTCGACGTGCACGTGTTCTCGGCGTTCAACCGGCTGGGCCTCATCATGAAGCGGCTCACGGCCGTCACGGTGATCATCATGGTGCCCAACTTCGTCGCCAGCATCTACGGGATGAACTTCTCGAGGATGATCCCGGCAGCCGACTGGCAGTACGGTTTCGTGGCGGTGGTGCTGCTGCTGGCCTGCATGGTGGGTTGGGGCTTCCTCCACAGCCGGATGCTCGGCTGGCTCTGAGCCGAACGAGGGCGGTCAGGAGATCGGATGCCACAGGTGAAGGTATTCAACCGGGCGGGGGAGCTGGTCGGGCCCCTGGAGAGCCCGCGGGTGGTCAAGTCCGATGACGAATGGCGGGCGCTACTCACCCCGGAACAGTTCACGATCGCGCGCTCCAAGGGCACCGAGCCGCCCTTCTGCGGCACGCTGCTCGACAACAAGCGCGCCGGGGTCTACGCCTGCGTGTGCTGCGGGCTCCCGCTCTTCGCCTCGGACAGCAAGTTCAACTCGGGCACCGGCTGGCCCAGCTTCTTCCAGCCGGTCGCCGGGGAGAACGTCGTGACTGCGCCCGATCGGAGCCATGGCATGAGCCGGAGCGAGATCCTCTGTGCCCGCTGCGACGCCCACCTGGGGCACGTCTTTCCCGACGGCCCGGCCCCGACCGGCTTGCGCTTCTGCGTCAATTCAGAGTCGCTGGAGTTCACCGATCGGGCCGAGGTGGCCCGGCTGGTGGATCCGGCGGCCGGCTGATTTCCGCCCTGCCCACTCGAGCCAGCCTGCGCACTCCCCGATGCCACGTATCCGCGCCGCGCGCGACGACGACGAGCCCTTCCTCCTCGCGCTGACCTCGCGACTCGCCGACTTCCCCCTCCCACCCTGGCGCACCGCCCGCGAGATCGCCGACGCCGATCACCAGGTACTCCTCGACGCGCTGCACCAGCCGCGGGACGACGCCGCCATCCTGGTGGCGGAGGATGCCGCCGGCAGGCCCAGCGGCTACGTCTTCCTGACCACCCGGTCCGACTACTTCACCGGACGCCCGATCGCCCACGTCGAGGTCCTGGCGATCGAGGTCGCGGCGCAGGGGTCGGGAGCGGCCCGCGCGCTGATGGAAGCGGGCGAGGCCTGGGCATGCGGGCGCGGCTACCACGGCGTCACCCTCAACGTCTTCGCCAACAACCGCAGAGCCCAGGGCCTGTACGAGCATCTCGGGTACCAGGCCGAGACGCTGCATTACTTCAAGGCGTTGTGAGGCGCCGGGCCTACTCTTTCTTCGGCCTCTCGCCTCGCTCTGCGGCCTCGAGCAGCGCCACGACCGACCCGTAGCCCTGCGCCCGCGCCGTATCCACCGGGCGGAATCCGTCCTTGTTCGCGTGTTCGACGTCCGCGCCGGCCGCGAGCAGCGCCCGGGTGGCCTCGAGCGCGCCCGCCTCGGCGGCGTGATTGAGCGCGGTGAACCCGGTGAGGTTCTCGGCTTCCAGCGGCGCGCCGAGTGCGAGGAGCAGGTCGATGGCTGCGGGATGGTTCTGAAGCGCCGCCCAGTTGAGCGGCCGCCTTCCGTTCCGGCTCCTGCGGACGTCGAGTGAGTCGACCTTGGCGCCATCGGCCACCGCCTTCCGGATGGCCGCGGTGTCGCCGGCGATCGAGGCCTCCCACAGCCGGCTCTGCGCGTCCTGAGCCGTCACGGGTCGGACCCCTGCGATCGCGAGGAGTGCCAGCGCCGTGAGGGTCCCGTCGCTCCAGGTCATGGATCCCCCTGCGAAGTGTGTCGGAGAGAGGTGCCGCCCCGTCTTACGGATGAGGTCGGGTGCCAGTTTCACTTCGTAACCTCTGGCACTGGCTGACCGGCGGTGCCACTCTAGGGGCGGCGGGTGCATGCCCGCCACCGAAAGAGGAGGGCACATGGCGGCCTGTGAGGTCTGCGGCAACGAGTACTACCTCTCGTTCGAGGTCATCGCCGCGGGCAAGACCCATACGTTCGACAGCTTCGAGTGCGCGGTCCACAAGCTTGCCCCGGTCTGTGACCACTGCGGGTGCAAGGTCGTGGGCCACGGTATCGAGGCCAACGGCACGTTCTACTGCTGCGCCCACTGCGCCCGCAAGAAAGGCGTGAAGGGCGCGGCCGATCACGTGTAGCAGGAGGATCGGGAGGCTCTATCCCGCGGACGTTCGGGAGGGCGGGCCGGGCGGCAGGCCTCGCAGGCCTGGTCGGTCTCGCGCTCTCCGCTTGCGAAGATTCTCCCACGGCCCCCGCACCCGCCCCGGCGTGTGGCGGCTCCACCCTTCCATGCTTCGAAGTTCGCGTGAATGGCGACCGGTGGGTGGCGAGCAACCTTCGCTACGATCCGCTGAACGGCGCCCTCATTGCGCGCAAGGACGGGGTGGGCGACGACTACGAGTTCGTGGTCCTCGTGTTTCCCAACCCCATGGCGGTGGGACCCGCGACGTTCATGGCTCCGGGGGGACGTCCCAACGCCGCATTCGGGGTGGTCCCGTCGCCGAGTGCCTACGTGGACCTGTTCCTCACGACCAACGAAGACGGCGGCGCGCTCGAGATCACCCAGCTCGCCGAGTTCAACCAGGGCGTCACCGGGACCTTCGCCTTCGAGGCGAAGCACCAGGACTCCGACCAGACCGTCACCCTGGCCCGCGGGACCTTCGCCGTGACCGTCGCCTGCACACCGGGCCCGTGCGCCGTGCCCGAACAATGACCGCCCACGCGGCGTCCCGGATCTACGACTTCTCCATCGTCACCCTGGAGGGCACGGAGACCACGCTCGAGCCGTGGCGCGGCCAGGTGCTCCTCATCGTCAATGTCGCCAGCGAGTGCGGCTTCACTCCCCAGTACGCCGGACTCGAGGCGCTCCACCGGGCCCATCACGCGGGAGGCCTGGCGGTGCTCGGTTTCCCCTGCAACCAGTTCGGCGGGCAGGAACCGGGGGACGCGACCCAGATCCGCGCATTCTGCGAGCTCAACTTCGGCGTGACGTTCCCGCTGTTCGCCAAGATCGAGGTGAACGGGCCGGGCACCCATCCCTTGTACCGGTTCCTCAAGACAGCGCGTCCCGGCTTCCTCGGGCTCAAGGCGATCAAGTGGAACTTCACCAAGTTCCTGGTGGGGAGGAACGGCGACGTGCTGCGCCGGTATCCGCCCACGGATGAGCCGGAGCGCATCGAACGCGACCTGCTTCCCCTCCTCCGCTGAGCGGCCGACCAGCGTGTTCCTGCGACTATGGGCCTTCCGTCCAGCCTCCGGCCGCGAGGCCGAATTCCACCGTGCCTACGGTCCGGCGGGAGACTGGGCCCGGCTGTTCGGGCGCGCACATGGCTTTGCCGGCACGGAGCTGCTCTCGCCCACCGAAGCCGGCCCCTGGGTGACCATCGACCGGTGGAGCGGGCCGGAGGACTGGGCCCGGTTCCGCCACGAGTTCGCGGCGGAGTACGAGGCGCTCGACCGCGCACTCGAGGGCCTCTGCGCAGAGGAGCGACAGATCGGCGACTTCCTCGCGCCTGACTGAGGTCCGGGTCCGCCCGTGGCGCTGGGGCCCCCGGGGGCTAGATTGGAGGCGACCGACCGGAATCCTGCGCATGCGCCCGTCCCGCCTGTTTCCCCTTGCCGCCCTCGCCCTCGCCGCGTGCGAGGGAGACGTGATGATCGTGGTGGCTGCCACGCAGTCGACCGCACTCATCGGCGTTGTGATCCGGTCCCCGACCCAACCGGTATGCGGCCCCGGGA
>JBOHSQ010000113.1:0-2472 GCA_050733295.1 Gemmatimonadales bacterium | reverse complement strand
CGCCGCGACGGTACCTCCTGCCCTTTCGCCCTACTACCTGTCCGCCTTGGTAATCACGTACGCGAGCCTCTCCTCGCCCTCCGCATTGACCCGCGGGCCCAGGAGCATTCCGCCGATCTTCTCCACTGCGCGGCGCGAGCGCCAGTTGGTCTCCCCGACGATGAACACCACCCGGTCCACGAAGCGGAACGCGTGGTCGAGCATCAGCCGCTTGAGCTCGCCGTTGTACCGGCCGCCCCAGTACTTCCGGGCCAGGAACGTCCAGCCGATCTCCACCTCGCTGCGCGCCGGGTCGTAGCCGTGGAATCGCGACGAGCCGATCGTCTCGCCGGTGGCGGTATCGATCACCACGAGGGCGCCCCCGTCCTCGATCGCCTTGCGGAAGAACTCCCGGAAGACCTCGATCTTGTAGCGATCCGAGTCGGGATGCTGCTCCCAGATCAGGGGGTCGGACGCTACGGCGTAAAGCGCATCGAAATCGTCGGCCCGCAGGGGCCGGACGTGCACCAGCTCGCCCTTGAGCGTGGGCTGCATTTCGAAGTGCGGCAGTGTCTCGGTCACACGCTCGTCGTCCCGCATTCTCGTCCAATGGTTGGGGTCACCCGGCAATGCGGCTTCCCGCCTGATCGGACGACAATCCGCTCCTTACCACTTCTCCCCGCCAACCTGCCAACCAGCCATCCAGCCACCCCGCCCTACCGCCCAAACACCGACCCATGCGGCTTTGCCGGGCCGCTCTCCCCGTGCGGCCAGGCGCCGCGCGCAAAGCTCACGCCCGGCGTATCGGCACCTTCATCTCGGAACGTCGAATCGATGGCGAGCGCTCCGGTCTGCCGGTCGAACCCGACCAGGATCACCCGCTCCTTCCCGTCGTTCACCACGACCCGGTTGCCACCTTCATCCAGGGCCAGCCAGTGCGGCTTGAACGCCGGGTCGAACGTCACCCGCGCCACCTCGCGCGGATGCCCCGGGTCCGTGACGTCGAGGGCCACCAGGGCATGCTCGTCCGGCACGGTCTGGAGCCAGTAGGACCCTGCGATGACCGGCACGGCGCACATCACGCCCCCGAACGCGCGCAGGAATTCCACCTTGGGCGCGGCGCCGTCGATGCCAGTCACCCGGTAGAAGCCGCAGGTGAACGTGGCCAGGAGCACGGTGCGGCCGTCGGGCAGGACGCGCGGCTCACCCGGAAGGAAGTGATGCGCCTCGTCCCTGGCCTTGAGGTTTCCGTCGTGGACGTGGCCGTCGCCCTCGGCGGTGGCCGGCAGCGCGATCGTCTGGAGCAGCGCCAGGTCGGAGAATCGCCAGACCTGGATGTGCGCACCGCCCTTGCCCAGCATGTCGGTGCTGGTGCTCACCACGCGCTCGATCGCGGGGAGCACGGCCAGGCTGTAGGGCCGGATCAGCGCTGTATCCACGGCGGTGGTCCGGGCGCTCGACGCGCGGACCAGCCGTCCCTCGCGGTCCAGCTCGACCAGGCCGCCCGGCGGTGTGTTGCCGGGGCCGCGTCCCTGGAACGTGACCAGCAGGTGGCCGTTGGCCAGCTGCACAAAGGAGTGCGGGAAGGAGTATCCGCCCACCTCGCGGAACGAACCAAGTACACGGGGATGGGGAGGATCGCTCAGGTCGAACCGCCACGTCTGGCCGGCGTCGAAGCCGTTGGCGAAGAGGATCCGGTCGGGCTCGAGCTGGTGCTCGGTGTGGTGCGGCACCGAACCCTTGGCGTCCACGGGAAGGGTGGAGACCACCTTGCCGTATGTGGGCGATCCCGGGCGGACGTCCAGCACCGCAAGGAAGTCGTTCTCCTTCTTGTCGGCGTCGCCCGTCCAGACGTAGAGGTAGGGCGCCGGACCCGCTGCGGTCTGGGCCGAGGCGAGGCCCGGCAGGGTTGGGAGGACGGCGAGGGCGGCGAGAGCGGACAGGCGCGGGACCACGAACACACGCAACTCCGGTCGGGGGAGGAATCAATCAGGACGCTCGCACGCCCCGAATCAACCCCAATCCTGTTACGCCGCCTCTCGCGTTCGGTCCAGCGTTCGATACTGAATCGCTTCCCCGATGTGCGCCGGCTCCAGGCCCTCCGACCCGGCCAGGTCGGCGATCGTCCGCGAGATCTTGAGCACCCGGTGATACGCCCGGGCCGACAGCCCCAGTCGCGTCACCGCGGTCCGGAGCAGTTCTTCCCCCGCGGGGGTGGTCCGGCAGTGACGCCTGAGGAGCCGCGACCCCAGGTGCGCGTTGCAGTGCACGCCGGTGTACCGCGGGGTCGGCGCCCGCTCCGCGAACCGCTCCCGCTGCCTCGCACGCGCCGACTCGACCCGCGCCCGGATGGCGGCACTCGGCTCGCCCGCTTCATCGCCGGTGAGGTCGCGCCACGCCACCGCGGGAACCGCGAGGTGGATGTCGATCCGGTCGAGCAGCGGCCCGGAAACCCGGGCGCGGTACTTCTCGATCATGGTGGGCGTGCATGAG
>JBOHSQ010000112.1:0-7773 GCA_050733295.1 Gemmatimonadales bacterium | reverse complement strand
GGCCCTGGCCGCGCGGGAGGCGCGGATGCCCGCGCGGGTCGCGCGCCACGCGGTGCTCGCGGAGCCCGAACGGCGAGGCGTGGCGGCAAGGCTCGGCGCGGAAGGCGCGCCACTCATCCGAAGCCTCGACCTGCTGTTGGAGCCGGCATCGGCTGACTGGCCGGATCGAGTCCTTCTCGTCGCGCGTACGCTCGAATCGTCCTGGCTCGCCCTGGAGTCAGCAGCGGAGGACGAGCGGAAGCGCTGGATGGCGGAGGCCGAGCGCCTGCGCGGATGGCGGAGGCCGACCTGGCCGGTGATGCTGGCGATCACGGCGGTGGTCCTCTCCCTCGGCTGGCTGGGCCTGGCCTTCGGGGGATGGGTGCCGGCCGGACCCTTGGCGCCGTTGCGCGACTGGCTCCTGGTCCTGCCGTGAGCCTCGTCGCGCTGGGTCTCGATCTGGTCGACGTCGCACGGGCGCGGCGGCTGCTCGAGCGCTACGGTGATCATGCGCTCAGTCGACTGCTCACCGAGGGCGAGCGACGCGACCTCGCCCTCCGCACCGATCCCGCGCCCGGCTTCGCAGCTCGACTCGCCGCCAAGGAGGCGGCGTGGAAGGCGCTGCAGACCTTGCCAGGCGCGCGCGCGGTGGCCTGGCGCGACCTCGAGGTGCTCCGCTCGCCTGACGGCCGACCCATCCTGCGGGCTCACGGCCGCGCGCGGCTCCTGATGCAGGCCTCACCCGACCTCGTCCTCCACCTCTCCGTCACCCACAGCGCCACCGCGGCCGCCGCGGTCGTCGCACTCAGCCTCGGCCCCAAGACTCTTTCAATTCCGACTTGGGCTTCCTAGTTTCATCCAGGTTTTGAAACTGGATGAAAATGATTCTCAAGTTCCCGGGGCGCGTCCTCGCTCCCCTCTGCGTTGCACTTATCGCTCCCGCCACGGCCCAGGCACAGGATTCCCTCGCCATCGCCCGGCGCGTCTTCGCCACGGCGCAGCTCGCCGCCGAGGAGTATCGGGTGGGAGTGGTGGGCGGGCGGATCGTGGCGGCCGCGGAGGTCGATGAGGCGCGACTGTTCATCGCCGAGGCCGGCAAGGCCTCCGGCGAGCTGCCCGCGGCCGCCCGCAGCGCTGCCGCGGCGCCCCTCTCCCACATGGCCGCCATTGTGGAGCGGACCGGTGCTCCGGATTCGCTCGATGCTGCGGTGCGAGATCTCGGCCAGGCCCTGACGGGACATGTGGGCGGCCCGCTCGAACCCATTCCTGCCTGGGCCGCGCCGGTGGCCCGAGGCAAGCAGCTCTTTGGCCGCTCCTGCGCCGGCTGCCACGGCGACGCTGGACGCGGTGACGGACCGGCAGCGGCCGGCCTCGAGCCTCCGCCCGCGGACCTGACGGATCCCTCGCTGACCGCGAGTTCCCCACTCGACTTCTACCGCCGGATCACGCTCGGCGTGGCCGGGACGGGCATGCCCGGGTTCGAGGCGACGCTCGAAGAAGAGGATCGCTGGGCGGTGGCGCTCTACGCGTCGACACTCCGGCTCCCGGCAGCCTCCGGCCGCGTCCCGGACGGTCTTCGCGGACTGGCCCGGAGTGCGGCGCTCACCGATGTCCAGCTGCTCGCCCTGCTCGGCCACGGGGGCGAGGCCCATCCGACCATGTCGGCTCTGGCGCAGGTGGCGGCGGTGCGGGAGGCCGGCGGAGCCGAGGCGCGAAGCCGTCGGGCGGCGGTGTTCGACAGTATCCGTGCCCAGGTGGCCGGCGTCGAATCCCTGGCTGCATCCGGTGAGCGGGCACGCGCGGGGCGGGCCGCGCTCGCCGCGTACATGACCTTCGAGGGCGTGGAGCGGGAGCTCCTCGCGCAGGATGCGAAGCTCGCCCGGGAGCTCGAAGAAGCCTTCACCGCCTTGAGGCTCGGTGCGGAGGGCGGGAGCGCCGCGGGGAGCGCGAAGCTGGCCGTCCTTCTGGATCGCGCTGAGCAGGTACTCGGCATTCAGCAGCGGCCCGTGGGAATGTTCGTCCAATCGCTGGTGCTGCTGGTGCGGGAGGGTGTCGAGGCGATCCTGATCGTCGGGGCGCTGCTCGCGTTCCTCACCAGGATCGGTGCGGGCCATCGTGCGCGCGACATCAAGGCCGGGATCGGGGCCGCCATCGGTGCCAGCCTGCTCACCGCGGTGCTCATCGAGACCGTCTTCCACCTCACGCCCGCCGACCAGGAAGTGCTCGAGGGCGGGACGATGCTCGTCGCAACGGTGGTGCTGTTCTCGGTCAGCTACTGGCTCCTGACCAAGCTCGAAGTCGCGAAGTGGAATCGGTTCGTGCGGAGCAAGGTGGAGGAGGCGGTGGCCGGAGGCTCCTCGCTCGCGCTCGCCTCCGTGGCCTTCCTCGCAGTGTATCGCGAGGGCTTCGAGACGGTCCTGTTCTACAAGGCGCTGCTCGTGTCAGGCGGCGCGGGCGCGACGCTGCCGATACTGATGGGAATGGCGGTGGGTGCGGTCATTCTGGTGGCGCTGTTCATCGCCATCCAGCGGTTCGGGGTCCGGCTCCCGCTCAAGCCGTTCTTCGCTGTGACCAGCGCGTTCCTCTACTGGATGGCCTTCACCTTCGCGGGCCACGGCATCGCGGAGCTTCAGGCCGGCGGGGTCATGTCGACGACGCCCGTCATCGGGCTGCCATGGGCGCCGCGGATCGGCGTGTACCCGACGCTCGAGACGGCTCTCGCCCAGGGCGGGCTGCTCCTGCTGGCGCTGGGTGCGGTAGTCTGGACCTTCGTTGTCGAGCCGCGGGCTCGCCAGCGCGCCACCGAAAGCACGCAGCCCTCCGGACCCGAAGCCCGGAAGGCTGCGTGATAGAGGTGGCAGATCGCCCCCTGATATCGCCGGCGACGTGCGGAAGTGCCCGCCCCGGACGTCCGACCTGCCACTTTCCCTGCCGGTGCCACCGCGCACCGTTACGCCCCAGTTACAAAGCAATGGCCGTGCCAAAGTCACGGTTCTGCAACCACTAATAAAATCAATGACTTAGCCTGGGTTCAGAAAGTTGGAACCGTATAGAAACGCGACGGAATTCGGGCTGACATAGCGTAAGCCGCTGTCGGACTGAAGCTTACAAACACTGTCTAATGATTTGACGCCTGCGCGCTTCCAGGCAGCCCCAGGTAAGCCCCTGGCGCAGGCGCGGGATGCTTGGACGTGTGGGCGAGAACCCACGTCCCTATGAGGATCAGCGCGACGCTCACCATCTGGGCCAACGTGAACGGACCCAGGAAGCGATCGTCCTTCGCACGCAGGACCTCGATCCCGAAACGTTCGAGCCCGCCGAGCATCAGGTACAGGCCGAACAACCAGCCGGTCCCCTCGCGATCCTTCCGAAGCCGCCAGAGAATCGCGAACACCACCAACATGATCGTCGTCTCGTAGAGCTGCGTGGGGTGCACCGCCATCACCGTCGTCGGGTCCACGCCGGCCGGCACCGGAATGCCGAACAGATCCTGCAGGTTGGCCGCGGTGCTCGGGGGGAAGCCCTGGGGGAACCGGACCGCCCAGGGGACATCGGTTGGGCGCCCGTAGTCGTCGTTCACCAGGAAGCACCCGATCCGGCCCAGCGCATAGGCGGCGGCCAGCGCGGGCGCGCACAGTGAGGCCGTCCACCGGATGGGCACATTTCGCCACGCGCTGGTCCCCAGCACGGCCACCGCACCGCCGAGAAACCCGCCGTACCAGACCAATCCGCCCCGGCTGAACAAGCCCTCGCCGGTGAGCGCCACGTACCAGAGCTTGGCGCCGATGATCCCCCCGACCACCGCCACCACGACTATGTCCTGCGCGTACGCCTCGTTGAGCGCGAGCCTGCGGAGCTCCCGCGCGATCAGCCATCCGCCCACGAGGAATCCCACCATCATCATGATCCCGTAGCCGGTGATCTCGAGCGGCCCCAGGCGGATGATCAGCGGATAGAAGGTCACGAAAGGCTCCCGGAGGAGGCTGGAGTGCGCAGGCCGGGCAGGGGGAGGTCGTCCCTCGGTTCGAGGTCAGGCGTGCTGCGCTCGCCACGGCGGAGCCGCCAGGACCCGGCCGCCGCGATCATCGCGGCGTTGTCGGTGTTGAGCCGCGGGCTCGCGACGCTCACGCGCGCGGTGGAGCCGAGCCGCTCGCGCAGTCGGTCGGCGAGCGCGCGGTTGCACGCGACGCCCCCACCGAGGACGGCGGTCGAATAGCCCAGCGTCTCGACGGCGCGTGCCGTCTTCTCCACCAGGACATCGAGGGCCGCGTCCTGGAACCCGCGGGCAAGGTCGGCGCGGTCCCGCTCGAGGTCCTCGCTGGCCCGCACCGCGCGGAGCACGGCGGTCTTGAGCCCGCTGAACGAGAACGCGAACTGGTTCGCCCCAGGCTCTGCGGCCTCGCGCAGCATCGGCCGGGGGAAGCGATACCGGCTGGGGTTGCCTTGCCGGGCGAGCCGCTCGATGGCCGCACCGCCTGGATATCCGAGCCCCAGGAGGACTGCCACCTTGTCGAAGGCCTCGCCGACTGCGTCATCGCGGGTCTCGCCCAGGAGCGCGTAGTCGCCCCAGTCGCGCACGTCGAGCAGCAGGGTGTGCCCACCGCTCACGAGCAGCGCCGCGAACGGCGGCGCCAGCATCGGATCCTCGATCCGGGGCGCGAACAGGTGCCCCTCGAGGTGATGCACTCCGAGCAGCGGCTTGTCGAGGCTCCACGCGAGGGTCTTGGCGTACATGACGCCCACGAGGAGCGCGCCGACAAGGCCGGGCCCCGCAGTCACCGCAATCCCGTCGAGCTCCTCCAGGCGTACGCCCGCCTGATCCAGCGCCTCGTCCACGACCCGGCCGATCGTCGTGACATGGGCCCTGCTCGCGAGCTCGGGCACCACACCGTCGAAGATGCGGTGTACGTCCTGGCTCAGGATCGCGAGGCTCGCTACACGAGGGGCATCGCCCGGGTCCACGATGACCGCGGCCGAGGTCTCGTCGCATGACGTTTCGATGCCAAGGATGGTGCCGGTCACGCCTGGCATGGAGCGGAAATGCGGAGCGGAAGGGAGCGGGCGGAGGGACGTGCCGGGGGCGTGGGCGGCACGCTAGGCGCCGGACTGGTCCAGCAGCCGGACGATCAGGTCGCGGTTGATGACCGAGCTCCAGTCGTGGGCGCCGATGATCCGGCGCACGATCCGGCCCTCCCGGTCGAGCAGGAAGCTCTCCGGGACCCCGGTGGTCTGGAAGGTTCGCTGGATCGCGGTGGAGCGGTCCTGTAGCAGGTCGAAGGTGATGCCGAGCTCGTCGGCAAAGGCGCGGACGCGAGCCGGGTCGCCCTGGTCGATGCTGATGGCGGCAATCCGGAATCCCCGGCTCGAGAGGGAATCGTAGGCCACCTGCATCGACGGCATTTCCTCCAGGCACGGGATGCACCAGGTGGCCCAGATGTTCACCAGGGTCACGTGCCCGCCATACCGCTCCCGGAGCGAGACGCTGTCGCCGGAGGCCAGGTCGACCGCGACGAAATCCGGCGCGATGTCACCGACCTCGACGCCGGTGATGGCGCGGCCCGCTCGCGCGAGGGCGAACGTGCCGAGGCCGAGCCCCGCCACAACCAGTCCCACCACGAGCCACTGTCCCGACGACTTCGACATGTTGGTTCCTCAGGCGCGTTCACTGCAGGCATCGCGCAGCGCCACAACCGCGGCGGCCGGGTCGGCTTCCCCGAATACGGCGGTCCCGGCCACAAACGTATCCGCCCCGGCCTGCCAGGCGGGCCGGATCGTCGACACCGTGATGCCACCATCGACCTGCAGCGTCGCGCGCGAGTCTGCACGGTCCAGCAGTGCGCGCACACGGCGAATCTTGTCCAGTGCCGCCGGCAGGAAGCGCTGGCCGCCGAAGCCCGGATTCACCGACATGACGAGCACCAGGTCGACATCGGCGACGGTTTCGTCGAGCGCGCCGAGCGGCGTGCCGGGGTTGAAGGCGAGTCCGGCCAGCATGCCCCGCTCGCGGATCGCGGCGAGGTGGCGCTGGGCATGAACCGTGGCCTCGGGGTGGAACGTGAGCACGTTCGCGCCGGCCTCGGCGTACTCGGCAATATAGCGCTCGGGCTGCTGCACCATCAGGTGGACGTCGAGCGGCAAGTCCGTGATTCGCCGCAGCGCGCGGATGAGCGGCGCACCGAACGTCAAGTTGGGCACGAAGTGCCCATCCATCACGTCCACGTGGACCCACTCAGCTCCACCGGCCGCGGCGCGGGTGATCTGCTCGCCCAGCTTGCCGAGGTCGGCGCTCAGGATGCTCGGCGCAATCCGGACGGTCACGGAACGTGCCTCCCGCGGATTTCCACGTTGAGGTCCACCGGCGTCTCCAGCGCGACGCGCGCGCCGGCCACCGGGTGCTGGCGCATCACGATGGCGCCGGGTGCGGCCGGAGGCCGGACGGCGCCGACACGAAGTCCCGACGCTTCGATCGCCCGGCGGGCCTCCTCCACCGTGAGCCCGACGAGCCGCGGCACGATACGGTCCGCGGGTCCGCGGCTCACAACCAGGATCACCGGGGTTCCTACTGGCTGCACCACCCCGGTCGAGGGTCTGGTCCCGACCGCGACACCCCGGAAGACCTGGGCGGTGGTGCTGTCGATCCCGCTCACCCGGAAGCCGGCCGCCTCGATGACGCCCTGTGCCAAGTCTGGCGGGAGCCCGGACACGTCCGGGATCATCGCCGGCTCGGGCCCGCTGCTCCGGGTGAGGCGGACGACGGTTCCCGCTGGCAGCCTGATATCGGCGGCAGGGTCCTGCCACGACACCAGGCCTGCGGGGGTGACGGCGCTCGGGTCAGTGGACTGGAGCCGGGCACGGAATCCGGCGCGGTCGAGGCGGGCGGCCGCGTCCTCGTACGTGAGCCCGATGACCGAGGGGACGGGTTCGTCACCGCGGACCACGGTCTCTCCCGGTACCAGCCAGAGTGCTGCCGCGATGAGGCCGAGCGCCGCCGCGACCCCGAGCACCAGGACCGTGCGGGCCGCGGGATTGGCGAGCACGTGGCGGTCGAACAGCGGCCGGTCGAAACGCTGGACCTTCACGCCACCCGCCGCAATCGGGCGGCGAAGGCGCCGTCGATGCCGTGTTCCTGCGGGAGGAGCTGCAGGTCGCCGCGTGCCGTGAGGGGCGCGGTGTCGAATGCCGGCGCTGGCTCACGCGCGAAGTCGGGATGCGCACCGAGGAAGCGATCGACCTGGTCTTCGTTCTCCTCGGGCTCGAGCGAGCAGGTGGCATACACCAGGATTCCACCTGGCGGCACCAGTCTGGCACACGCTTCGAGCAGCCGCACCTGCAGCGTCACGAGCGATCCGAGATGCTCGGGTCGGATCCGCCACCTCGCATCCGGCCGCCGAGCAAGGGTCCCGGTCCCGAGGCACGGTGCGTCGAGGAGCACCAGGTCGGCCGAGGTGAGCGGGGGACACAGGGCGTCGGCCACGACAGCGTGCTCCCGACCCGAGCCCGCCCGGTCGAGATTCTCCGCGAGCCGCCTGACTCGACGCCAGTTGCGGTCGCCCGCCACGACCCGGCCGGCTGATTTCCCGAGCGCGATGGACTTCCCCCCGGGCGCGGCGCAGGCGTCATAGACCAGTGCGCCCCGCGCCGGCGCGGCGAATCGGGCCACCAGCGCCTGCGACGGGTCCTGGACGATGAACGCCCCGTCGGCAAAACCCGGGAGCGACCCAGGGCGAACCCGCTCGAGCGAGACGCCAGCCTGGTACGGGGCTGGCGCCGGCTGGATGCCGGCAGCGTTCAGCC
>JBOHSQ010000111.1:0-17735 GCA_050733295.1 Gemmatimonadales bacterium | reverse complement strand
AGTCCGTGCGCACCACTGGGCCGGGGGACGGCGTCCGGCTCGCCGCGGAGGTGGCGAGGTCCGGCGCCGAGCGGCTGATCGTCGTGGGTGGCGACGGATCGGTCCACGAGGCCGCCAACGGCCTGCTCACCAGCGGCGTCGCCGATCTTCCCCCGCTGGGTGTGGTGCCGGTGGGAACCGGCAATGACTTTGCCCGCTCCCTCGGGAGCCGGCACGCCAACCCGGCCCGCGCCATCGCCACCCTCGCGCGCGCGGAGCCGGCGCGGTGGGACGTCGGGCGGGCGGGAGACGAATACTTCATCAACTCGCTCGGTATCGGCTTCGACGCCGATGTCGCGGTGCGCGTGAACAGGCAGTCCCGGCTGCGTGGCTTCCCCGCCTACGCCGTGGCCGTCGCGCAGACCCTGACCCGGATGAGACCGCTCCGGGTTGTCGCGCGCTGGGAAGGCGGTTCGTTCTCCGGTGCCTGCCTGCTGATCGAGCTGGGCAACTGCAATTCGACGGGGGGCGGCTTTCGGCTGGTGCCGTCCGCGCGGCCCGACGACGGCAAGCTCGACCTCTGCCTGGTACGGGGCATCGGGCTCCGGGCCGCGCTGGCCCGGCTTCCGTTCGTGCTCCTGGCCAAGCACGAGGGCCTGCGCGACGTGACGCTCGCCCGCACCGCATTCCTCCACGTCAAGGCCCCGGACGCGGCGGAACTGGTGGTGCACCTGGAAGGCGAAGTCCGTACCTGCCGGCCGGCGGAGCTGCGAGTCGAGATCGAGCCGGCCCGCCTGCCGGTGCTGATCCGCGGTGAGCGGCACGCGTGAGGGGACTCGCGGCGCCGGTCCTTGCCCTCGCGATCGCAGCGGCGATCGCCCCGGTGCGCGCCGGGGCCCAGGACTCCATTCCGCGGCCGGCGCCCGATTCGCTCGTGGCGGTCCGGGCGCAGCCGGGCGACAGCGTGCGGCCTCCGGTCTCGCCGATGGGCGCGTTCTGGCGCTCGCTGCTGGTTCCGGGGTGGGGCCAGGCCAAGTCCGACCGCAAGCTTGCCGCGGCGCTCTTTCTCGCGTGGGAAGGCGTGACCTTGGGCATGTCGATCAAGACGAACCGCGAGGTCCATCACCTGGAGGACATCGAGTCGAGTCTCGTGGACGAGAAGCGGGAGCAGCGTGAAGACTGGATGGTGCTGCTCGGCTTCAATCACCTCATGGCCGCGCTTGAGGCGTTCGTCGCGGCCCACCTGTGGGACTTTCCCGGAGACCTGCGCATCCGCCGGGTGCCGGGCGGCACCCAGGCCGGCGTCCAGCTCCCCTTTCCCCGCTGAGCGATGAACGACGCACCGATTGGCATCTTCGATTCCGGCATCGGCGGCCTCACGGTGGCACGGGCGATCTACGAGCGCCTGCCCCGCGAGTCCACCATCTACTTCGGCGACACCGCGCGGGTGCCCTACGGCCCCAAGTCGCCCGACACCGTCCGCCGCTACAGTCTCGAGATCCTTCACTGGCTGCTGGGGCAGGGGGTCAAGGCGGTCGTGGTGGCGTGCAATACCAGCACCGCGCATGCGCTCGAGGCGCTCCGGGCCGCGGCCCCGGTCCCGGTGCTTGGCGTGATCGAGCCCGGCGCGCGCGCCGCAGTGCGGGCCGTGGGGCGGGGAAGCGTCGGGGTCATCGGGACCGCAGGGACCATCTCGTCGGACGCATACGGCCGCGCCATCCGCGCGATCCGGCCCGAGGCGACCGTGGTGCAGCAGGCCTGCCCGCTGTTCGTGCCACTGGTCGAGGAAGGGTGGTTCGACCACCAGGCCGCGAAGTTGATCGCCGAGGAGTACCTCGCGCCGGTCAAGGCATCGCGCGTGGCAGCGCTGGTGCTGGGCTGCACCCACTATCCGCTGCTCAAGCCGTTGCTCGCGGGGGTGATGGGCTCGAAGGTGGTGCTGGTGGACAGTGCGGAGGAGACCGCCGCGGCGCTGGCCTACTCACTCGAGTCGGCGGGACTTACCTCTGCCGGAGGCGGCACGGTCACCCACCGGTTCGTGGTGAGCGACGACCAGCCGCGGTTCCTGCAGGTCGGCTCGCGGTTCCTGGGCGAGCGGCTTAACGAGGCGGAGCTGGTGCCGGTAGGTTGAGGTATTGCCGCAGCTCGACCCCGCCTGCCGTCACCACCGCATACCGATACCCGTCGAACCACGCCCCCGGGTTCAGGTACCAGCGACCCGGTAGGGCTTCGACCGCCGCCGCCGCATGGGTGTGGCCCATCACCACGAGCCCGAGCGTGGGATCGTCCGCCAGGGCACGGAGCCCCCAGGCCTGCTGGCGTGCCGCCGCGGCCTCCAGGAGCGTCGGGTCGCGGGTGGTGTAGCCCAGGCGCCGGCTGAGCCGGTCCACCAGGCCGATGCCGAGGTCGGGATGGATGGCCCGGTAGGCCGCAACTGCCGCCGGATGGCGCGTGAGCCGGTGCATGAGTGCGGCGGACCAGTGCTCCTCGATCACCCCGTCGCCGTGAGCGGCGAGGATCTCCCGGCCCGCGGCGTGGAAACGCGCCTGAAGCGGCTCGAACACCAGCCCCAGGTCCTCCCGCCAGAAGTCCTCGCCCCACCGGTCATGATTCCCCCCGACCATGACGATCGGCATGCCCCGGCGCCGGAGGGCGCGCAGGGAAGCCGCGACGTGGAATCCGCGGCGGGGGATGACATGGCGGTAGGCGAACCAGAAGTCGAACAGGTCGCCGTTGACGAGAAGGGAGTCGCCCAGCTCCGGGAGGCGCTCGAGGAACTCGAGCAGCGCCTCCTCGACCTCGGGTGGCGCGTCGCCCAGGTGGGCGTCTGCGATCACGACCAGGGTCTCGGGAGGCATCGGGCGAAGATAGGGAACCCTGGGCACGAATCGCAAGCGGTTGCAGTGATTGATCTTCCAGCGTTAGCGCAGCAAGTTGGGAAGTGCCGGGTCCACCTGTCCACGCCCGGACCGTTCGGACGTCCCCCTCCATTGCGGGAGTGACGATGGCCGTCGAGGTCACCGAGATCACGCACCGCGTGAACTACAGCGAAACCGACCAGATGGGCGTGGTGTATCACGCCCGCTATCTCGTATGGCTCGACGTGGCACGCTGCGAGCACATGCGCAGTGCCGGCCTGAGCTATCGCGAGCTCGAGGAGCTGGGATTCCGTCTTGCCGTTTCCGAGGCCACGCTGCGCTACCGGCAGCCCGCACGCTACGACGACGAAGTCCGTGTGCGCTGCTGGGTCAGGGAAGCCGTGGTCCGGAGGGTCACCTTCGGATATGCGGTGGAGCACGCCGTGGCCGGGCGCCTGCTGGCCACCGCACGGGTGTCGCTGCTCTGCCTGGATGCCGAATTCCGCCTGAGCCGGCTGCCCGACGCCGCGCTCTCCCTCCTCGCGCCCATCTCCGATCCAATCCGGTTCTGATGCCTCTCTCCCAGCGTCTCGCCCTGCTGCTCGTCCCGGTGATGCTGCTCCAGTCCCGCGCGATCCTGGCGCAGGATGAAGCCACCGTCACCACCCTGGCGCAGGTCCTCGCCGCCGAGGACGCCCGGAACCAGGATGCCCCCGTGCTCGCCCAGGCGATCAACGATCCGGAGCCGGTGGTGCGGCGCACTGCCGCCCTCGCGCTCGGCCGGATCGGCGGCCCCGCCGGGGTTCCGCTCCTGGTGCCCCTGCTCGAGGACCCCGATACCCTGGTGCAGACGACGGCGGTGTTCGCGCTCGGGCTCATTCGCGACACAGCCGCCGTCCCCGCGCTCCTCGACCGGATCCGCGACGGCCGGGACATCGGTCCCGAGACCGCCACCGAGACGGTCGCCGCATTGGCGAGAATCGGCGGGCCAGCTGCCGCCGACTGGATCAGCCGGGTCCTCCGTGGGGCCGCGTCCCCCGGGGTGGGGGACATGCTCGTCGTCCTGCGCGAGGCGGCCGCGCAGGCGTGGCGGCTGCGGCGGCTCGCGCCGAGTGCGACGCTCGTCCCGCTGCTCGACCATGGGGACCTCCTGGTGCGGGACGGCGCGTGGTACAGCCTGATCCAGCTGCGACATGCGGCACTCGCCACCCGAGTGTCGGCGGGCCTCGCGAGCACCGACCCCAGCACGCGCGAGCTGGCGGCGCGCGCCCTCGGCCCGGCGGTGGCGGACTCTGCGCGGATGTCGCGGGGGACCGCGGCGGGGCTCGTCAGGAGCGGCGTACACGATGCAATGCCGGCGGTGCGCGCGAATGCCCTCCGCGCGCTGGGTGCGCTCGGTGACAGCTCCGTGGTCGAGGATGTGATTCCCCGGCTCACGGACTCCGACGTCAACGTCCGGGTGCAGTCGGCGATGACCCTGGGCGCGCTGGGCTCGAGGCGAGCTGTGCCGGCCTTGGAGGCCGCCCTCCTGCCCAGGGAGCGCTGGGGACTCCGCAGGGAGGCGCTCCTGGCGCTGGCCCGACTGGATCGCGACGCCTTCACCCGCGCCGTGGGGCCGTGGGCGGTGAGCAGCCAGTGGGGCGACCGCCGCACTGCGGCGCAGGCCTGGGCCGTGGCGGCACCCGGGGGGCCCGAGCTCCTCGGCTTCCTTGACGATCCCGATTCCCGGGTGCTTGCTGCGGCGCTCCAAGGCCTCTCACCGGCCGCGGGAGGGCGTCCGTCCGCCGAGGCGATCGCGGCGGCGAGGCGATTTGCCTACCACGGAGATTTCGTCGTTCGGGTTGCAGCGGCAGCGGTGCTCCGCGCCGCACCCTCGGCGCAGGACGTTCCAACGCTGGTCGGCATGATCCGCGCCTCGGGCCGCGACTCGTCCGCCGATGCGGCACTTGCTGCGCTCGGTGCCCTGCGGGCCATCGCCGATTCGGCGGGTGGCTCCACCCCGCTCGCGGCGCTCCTGGATGCCTTCCCGAGAGCTTCGAACTACCTCTGGCGGGGATGGGCCGAGCAGCGCTGGCCTGATCTGGCCGCAACGTGGGGACCCGCGTACCCGCTGGTCCCGGATCGCTCGCTCGAGGACTATCGCGCGTTGGTGCGCCGGTTCGTCACCAACCGGTCTCCCGAGGCGTATCCCCACGTCTTCATCGAGACAGACGGTCGGGGCACGCTCGAAGTCGAGTTGTTCGGCCCCGAAGCGCCAGCCACGGTGGCGAATTTCCTCCGCCTGGCCGATTCGCGCTACTTCGACGGCAGCACGTGGCATCGGGTGGTCCCCAATTTCGTGCTCCAGGATGGCGATCCCCGCGGGGACGGGGAGGGGGGGCCTGGCTATGCCATCCGGGACGAGATCAACCGCCGACGCTATCACGTTGCCGGCATTCTCGGCATGGCGCTGGGCGGCCCGGATACTGGCGGCAGCCAGTGGTTCCTGACCCACGGGCCGGCGCCGCACCTCGACGGCACCTACACCGTCTTCGGCCGCGTCGTCGGCACCCGCGCTCCGCTCGCCCGCATCACCCAGGGCGACGTCATTCGTACCATCCGGAGATGATGCCCGTCGCCGCACTCGCCTTCGCTGCGCTGGGGTTGGTGGCCGGCGCGACGGAGGCCTCCGCACAGTTCTTCCCCTTCGGGGCCAACAAGGTCCAGTATCGCCGCCTGGACTGGCAGGTGCTCCGCGGCGACCACGTGGACCTGTACTTCTATCCCGGCGAGGCGGGCCTCGCCCCGATGGCGCTCGCGGCGGCCGAAGCGGGGTATGACACGCTCGCGCTCAAGTTCCAGCATGAGGTGGCGGTCCGCGTTCCGCTCATTCTGTACGCCTCCCACCGCGACTTCGAGCAGACCAATGTCCTCCCGTTCCGACCCCCGGAGGGCATCCTCGGCGCAACCGACTTCCTCAAGCGGCGCGTGGTCCTGCCCTATCGTGGTAACCTCAGCGAGTTCCTGAGCACCCTGCGCCACGAGCTGGTCCACGTGTTCCAGCTCAGCATCTCGGGGGAGGCCTATCACAAGGGCGCGCGGTCCGTGGCAGCCAGGTTCCCACTGTGGTGGACCGAGGGGCTGGCGGAATACTGGTCCGGCGGCGAGGACGCGCGTGACGAGATGATCCTCCGCGACCTGGTCTTCTCCGGCAACCTGCCGACTCTCCCACAGCTCAACCCGTACGGGAGCGGGCTCGAGTACAGCCTTGGCGGCCGCATCATGGGTTGGCTCGGAGAGACCTACGGCGATTGGCGCATCGCGGCGATGTACCGGGACCTCTGGTCGTTTGACTCCTTCGACCAGGCGCTCCGGGGCATCTATGGAAAGTCGCTCGAAGCCCTTTCCACCGAGTTCGAACTCGCCATCAAGCGGCAGTACTTCCCGGTGGCGCAGGAGCGCTCGCCCCTCCCGCTTCTCGGGCGGAAAATCGCCGACCGCGCCATCGAACCGATGGTGGTCATGAACGGGCCCGAGGATGGCTCGATCTTCTACGTGTCCTCGGCGCGGGGCTACATCACGATCTTCCGCCGCGGCCTGTCCGGCGGCCACCCCGAGCAACTCGTGGTCTCGGGCCGCACCCCCGAGTACGAATCCCTCCACCCGTTCGAGTCGAGGTTCGACGCCGGGCGGGACGGCCTGCTGATCTTCTCCGCCCAGCGGGACGACCGCGATGCGCTGGTGATCTACGACCTCGAGGCCCGGAATGTCGTGGGCCGGTACCAATTCCCGGAGCTGGCGGGCATTCGATCGCCCACGTGGGCCCCGGACGGCCAGAGCATCTACCTGAGCGGACTGGCCGAGGACGGGATGTCCGACCTCTACCGGGTCCGCCTGCCGGATGGGCGGCTCGAGCGCCTCACCGAGGACCATTATCAGGACATCGATCCCAGCCCGAGCCCCGACGGTACCCGCCTCGTCTTCGCCTCCGACCGCAACCAGGGTGGTGATCGGGGGGCGATGTACCTGTTCGTCCTCCACCAGGCCACCGGCGCGATCCGCCAGGTCACCGCGGGGCAGTGGCTTGACGATTCCCCCACCTGGGCTGCGGACGAGCGGATCTACTTCACCTCGAGCCGCGACGGGGTGCTCAACGCCTTCTCCATCGACTCGCTGGGCAACGGGCGGCGGGAGACCGGCGTCTGGACCGGCCTGCTCGACGCGCGCCCGGTGCCCGGGCGCGATGCCGTCACGGCGAGCGGCTTCGACAAGCTCTCACTCTCCGCCTTCCTGCTGCCGACCGACACCGCTGCCCATCGGGACACATTCTCGCTGGGCGATCCCCCGCAGCACAGCCGTTGGGGCGTGCCGGGCCTGGGTGGGGTCGAGCCCCAGGCGGTGGCCGGCGAGCCCTATCGCAAACGGCTCACCGTGGACTTCCTGGCCGGGGAGGGTGCCGCCGTGCCCGGCTACGGGGGCTCGGCTGCCGTCGGTATGCTGATGAGCGACCTGCTCGGCGATCACCTGCTTGGGGTAAACGTCTCGACCTACGCCGGCGGCGACCTGGGCAACTTCGCCGACAACCTCTCGGCTACCGCCATCTACCTCAACCAGTCGCGGCGAATGAACTGGGCAGCGGGCGTGTTCCGCCTGAGCTTCCAGAGCTACGATGGCACCCGGGTGGTGTCCTACCGCGAGCGAACTGCCGGCGCGCTGGGCCAACTGCGCTATCCGCTCAACCGATTCGAGCGGCTCGAAGGGTCGATGGTGGTCGAGTATTCCGACCGGATCGACTTCACGCTCCCGGTGGACGAGCCGCGGCGGATCGGCGTAATCGTCTCCCACTTCCTCGGCTACGTGAAGGACAATTCCCTGTGGACATCGGCCGGGCCAATCGACGGGTCGCGGTGGTCGGTCACCGGGGGAGTGGGCAACGACTTCACCAATGCCCGGTTCGACAACTGGCTGCTGCGCGGCGACTTCCGCCACTACTTCCGGCTGGGGCTCCGCAGTGCGTACGCGGTGCGAGCGTTTGGCTACATGAGCGGGGGCGACCGGCCCCGCCGGACCAACATCGGCGGCAGCCTCGGGCTCCGCGGGTATCCCTTCTACGGGTACATTGTGGGCACGAAGGCGTGGATGCTGAACCAGGAGATCCGATTCCCCCTTTTCCGGTACGTGACCTTCGGCACCTCGATCGGGGACATCCGGTTTCCGGAGAACCAGGCAGCGCTGTTCGTGGACCTGGGCCAGACGGGGATGCCCGAGGAGGCTTCTCGCGCCCTCCTCGGATCCTTCGGGATGAGCTTCCGCTGGCCGCTGGGTCCGCTCGCCGTCGTCCGGACCGACCTGGGCTGGCGGTTCTCCAGCGACGACTACCGCGGCTACGGACTCGGTCGAGACGACGAGCGCCCATTCTTCCTCCAGCTCTTCTTCGGCTACAACTACTAACTCCTGATGTGGCAACGGGTTTTGCTTGACCGCCGCAGGGCGGTTCCCTATCTTGGCGCTCTGATCGCGGGGTGTGCCGCCCCCCCGGCGCCGCTGGTCCCGATCGACGCTTCCCCGGTCGGCCACGAGCAGGTCGCGGCTTGGACCGCCCCCACCGCGCCGGCGGGCGCGGTCGTGCATCGCTTCAAGTGGCAATACCGGGACGCCCGGCAGAGCGTGGGCGGGCGGGGAAGCGCCCGAGTCGCTGGGCCCGACTCGGTGCGGTTCGACGCCCGCGGGCCGCTGGGGCAGGGGCGCTCGAGTGCGGTGGTCGTGGGTGACTCGATCATCTGGGCCGAGCCCGACGAGAACCTCCTCGACTTCGCCCCGAACGTGGTGCTCATGTGGGCCATGTTCGCGGTGGCCCGGGAGCCCGGCGACGAGGACATCCTGCTCGGGCTCGAACGGCCCGAGTTCACGGCGTGGCGGATCATCGAGGGCGGCGACACGCTCGAATACGTGCGGGAGCCCGCCCGGCGCCGGTTCCGGGCCGAGCTCCGCCGGGGCGGAGAGGTCATCGGGCGCACCGAGACCTCCTTCGACGAGACCGGCCGGCTGGCCAAGGCGCGGCTCGACGCCCCGACTGCCCCGGCGCGGCTCGACATCACCTTCCTCTCGAGCACGACGAGTGAACCGTTCGCGCACGACGTCTGGCTGCCTGATCGCCCTTAGCCTGGTGCTGGGCGGCTGCTCGTACGGGTTCGCCGGGGGCGGACTGCCGCCCGATGTGCAGACCGTGGCGGTCCTGCCGTTCGACAACCTGACCTCGGAGCCGACGCTCACCCAGGAAGTGCTCCGGTCGGTGCGGGAAGCGGTGGAGAATCGGCTCGGGCTCAGACCCGCCGGCGAGAACACCGCCGATGCGGTCGTCCGGGGGCGGATCGTCCGTTACGAGCCCGACCTGCCCGTGGCCTACCAGGGCAACCAGCTCAACCAGGTCACCGTCACCCGCCGGCTGCTGCAGCTCACGGTGGCGGTCGAGATCGTCAACCAGCGCACCGGCAAGACACTCTGGGAACGGGGAGGGTTGACCGTGGACGGAGATTACGAGCCCGGCAACGAGCTGGAAGGGCGGCGCCGCGCCCTGGAGAAGCTGACCACCGACATCGTCGACGGGGCCCAGTCCCAATGGTGAGGCTGCGCCTGGGCCGGCGCGGGACATCCACCCGCGGATGCCTGTTCTCGCTCCTGGTCTTCGTCGCCGCTCTCTACTACGGCGTCCACATTGGCGAGGTCTTCTACCGCTATTATCAGTACCGGGACGCGATGCGCTCTGCTGCCCGGTTCGCGCCCTCGCTCCCCGACGATGTGATCATGCGGCGGGTAGTGGAGCGCGCCGACGAGCTGGGGCTTCCCTCCCAGGCCCGACGCGTGGCCGTGCGCCGCACCGAGTCGGGCAAGATCGTCATCTCCGCGGAGTACGAGGAACGTGTCCAGCTGCCGCTCTTCACGCACACCTTCGTGTTCAAGCCCCGCGCGGAGGAGCAGCTCTAGGCTCCTCCGCCACCCGCGGGTCCGGCCGTGACCCACGATACCGCCCCCAAGGTGCGATCCCTCGCTGACGCCGTCGCCTGGCGCGACCGGCAGCCGGGCCCCGTCGTCTTCACCAACGGCGTCTTCGACCTGCTGCACCCCGGACACGTGGAGCTCCTCGAAGCCGCCCGGGCACACGGCACGGCGCTGGTCGTGGCAGTGAACTCCGACGCGAGTGCGCGGCGGCTGGGCAAGGGACCGGGGCGTCCGGTGGCCGGCGAGTCGGCGCGCACGCGGGTGTTGGCCGCCCTCGCCTCCGTCGACTGCGTGGTGCTCTTCGACGACGACACCCCGCTCCCCGCCATCGAGGCCCTGCGTCCCGACGTGCTGGTGAAGGGCGCAGACTACTCACGCGACCGCATCGTCGGTGCGGAATTCGTCGAGGGCCGTGGCGGCCGTGTCGTCCGGATTCCGCTCGTGGCCGATCAATCGTCCACCCGCCTCGTGGAGCGCGTCCGTGGCCCGTCCTGATGGCAGAGCAGCCGCAGCACTCCGGCCCGTCGCGCTCGAGCGGGGTGCAAATCCGTACGCCGAGGGTTCGTGCCTCATCCGCATGGGCGGGACGCTCGTGCATTGCACCGCCTCGGTGGAGCCCGGGGTGCCCGGATGGCGGAAGGGGCGGGGGGAGGGGTGGGTCACCGCCGAGTACGCGATGCTTCCGCGGGCCACCTCGGAGCGCACCGCCCGCGAACGCAATGGTCCCGGCGGCCGGACCCAGGAGATTCAGCGTCTGGTGGGGCGCGCCCTGCGGGCCGCGATGGGCACCATGGCGTTTGGCGAGTACACCATCCGTATCGATTGCGACGTGCTGCAGGCCGATGGCGGGACCCGGACCGCCGGCGTGACCGGGGCCTGCGTGGCGCTGGCCGATGCGTGCGACTGGCTCGCGAAGGAGACCGGCATTGCGTCGCCGTTCGGCCATCTCGTCGCCGCCGTATCCGTGGGCGTGGTCGAGGGAGAGCCGCGGCTCGACCTCTCCTACACCGAGGATCGCGTGGCCGAGGTCGACGCGAACATGGTGCTGCTGGAACCGGACCGGTTCGTCGAGGTGCAGGGCACCGGCGAGGCGGGGACCTTCGACCGCGCCGGACTGGACCGCCTGCTCGACCTCGCGCACGAGGGAGTCCGCGAACTGTTCCGCCTGCAGCGACAGGCGCTCGGCTGGTGAAACTGCTGGCAGCGACGCGAAGCCCGGGCAAGCAGCACGAGATCCGTGCGCTGTTCGCCGGTGCACGACACGAGGTCGTCTTTCCCGACGACATGGGGCTGTGGCCGGTGCCCGAGGAGGACGGCCTCGAGACCGGCACCAGCTTCACCGAGAATGCGAGGCGGAAGGCGGAACACTTTGCCCGGCGCGCGTTCATGCCGGTCATCGCGGACGACTCCGGCCTCGAGGTCCTCAGCCTGGGTGGCGATCCCGGGGTGCGGTCGAAGCGATGGGCAGGGGCGTCGGGGGGCGAGCCCGAAATCGACAAGGCGAACAACGCCGAGCTGCTGCGGCGGCTGCTGGGCGCTCCCCCGGCGAGGCGCCGGGCGCGCTATCGCTGCGTGGTCATCCTGCTGCGCGCCCCCGGTGCGGTGCCGGAAGCGTTCGAAGGCGCCTGTGGCGGCGCGATCCTGGAAGAGCCGCGGGGCGAGGGCGGGTTCGGTTATGACCCGCTGTTCCTGAGCGACGAGCTGGGGCGGACCTTCGGGGAGGTGACGCAGGAAGAGAAGGCGTCGGTCAGCCACCGCGGCCGTGCATTCCGGGCGCTCATCGATGCCCTCGATGAGCCAGCGCCGGCAGGCGGGCCTGCCCGCGGCTGACCTGGCCCGGTGCCGCGATTAGCTTCCGCGTCGATTTCGGGGTGTGGCGCAGTCCGGTAGCGCGCCTGCTTTGGGAGCAGGAGGTCCCGGGTTCGAATCCCGGCACCCCGATGGATCAACCCTTGCCAGCGTCAGCACTTCCAGGCCGCGCTCCGGTCGAGCGTCTTCCGCCAGTCGGTGAGCTTCCGGCCGGTGACGGGGAGGGGAAGAGGAGTCCCGTCCGCGGTTTCGCCAATTGGCCCGATGCGGCCACGCAGTCTTGACAACCTCGGCGCGGCCTCTTAGTCCAGCCCTTCCCCGTCGGCCCTACGACCTTTGATAGGGTAGCCCCGCAGACTGCCAGGGCTCGGGCCACCTATCAGCGTTGATAGCTTGCCGGGCACGCCACTCGGCCCACAGGTTGCACCGACACGCTGGACCGCCCCGACTGCGCCTGCTGGCCGCCAGCGCCGCCGCGGTTCTAATCGCTTCCACCATCACCAGTTAGCTGAGAGCGCCTATGCCTAGGCCACGATGGGTGTGCGCTGCACTTGTGTCGCTCGGCCTCCTCGGGTGCGGCGACAAGACCCTCTTCGTGGAGTCGAACGCGCCCTGGGAGGGCACGGTCGACGGGGTCGGGGCGGTGACCGGCGAGAGCAACGGGGACTTCGACGTGTCCGAGGTCGACGGCGAAGTCTGCTGGACGCTGCGGAAGACGACCATGGCCGGGGTGCTGCGGGCCTACGTGGAAGATGAAGGCGCCTTCGGCCTCGGCACGAATATCGAGGGCCTCGAGACCACCAACGAACCTTATGGCGAGGTAACCGGATGCGCCGGCTGACCCACCTCTGCGCCCTGGGGGCGCTTTCGCTCGTCGTCTCCAGCTGCTCGGAAGAGACGGTCGAACCCCTCGACGTCAACGGCCCGCCGGACAATGTCGCCGAGGCCGGCGGAAACGATCAGGCCGCGACCGTCGGAACAGACCTCCCGCTGCCGCTCTCCGTACGCATCGCCGACTCGGACGATCGCTCGGTGCCGGCCGTCGGGGTGAACTGGACGGTCACCGGTGGCACGCTCTCAGCCCCGACGGACACGACCGATGAAGCCGGCGTGGCCTCGGTGCGCTGGACCATGCCCACGACCCCCGGCGAATACAGCGCCACCGCCATCGTTCCAGGGATCGGGCAGGTGAGCTTCACCGCCGAAGCGCTGCCGCTTCTCGGCGAGCTTGTCTTCCGCTTCGTGGATGCCGGCGGGTTCCACGCCTGCGGGCTCACCATCACCGACCAGCGCGTCTGCTGGGGCTACAACGCCGACGGCCAGCTCGGCGGCGAACCGGGTCCGCCGGAGCTCTACCCGAAGCTGATCCCCGGCGAGAACCGGTTCCGGGTGATCAGCAATGGCTGGTACCACGGCTGCGGCATCGACTTCGCGCTCGAAGTGTTCTGCTGGGGCGAGAACCGCGACCTGCGGGCGCTCGACAACTTCGTCGCGAGCTTCCAGGACATCGACGCCGGGCTCACGCATACGTGCGGGATCACCATCGGTCGGGACCTGGCCTGCTGGGGATACAACCTCCAGGGGCAAGTGGGCGACGGCACGTTCGAGGAAGTCGTGGACAGCGCGACGATCGTCGGCGTCGACTACCGCTCCACCTCGACCGGCGGACTGCACTCCTGCGCCATCCAAGCCGATGGCGACGCGACGTGCTGGGGGTTCAACCCCGACGGCCAGCTCGGGATCGGCGCCTTCGGCACTCCGGTCAACGTCCCCACGCTCGTGGCGACAGCCGTGAACTTCGAGACCGAGCCGGTCACGACGCCGCCGCCACCCGATCCAGATCAACCACTACCCCTCGGCCCCTACATCAGCGCCGGATACGCCCACACCTGCGCCATCGCGACGAGTGGCGCGGGCTATTGCTGGGGACTCAACGAGGAAGGGCAGCTGGGCGACGGCACGGCAACCCGCCGGAACATCCCGACCGCGGTCACGGGGGGCCTGACGTTCGTCCGCATCGCGGCCGGTCTCGAGCACAACTGCGCACTCACCGCCGTCGGCGCGATCTACTGCTGGGGCGACAATACCTGGGGCCAGCTCGGTGAGGGCACGCTGGGCGACCAAGCGGCGCCCACTCTGATCCAGACGCCAGCTGGCGCGGAATTCTCCTGGGTGAGCGCCGGCGAGAATCACACCTGCGCGGTGACGACGCTGGGCGTGGCCTACTGCTGGGGCGACAACCACTACGGCCAGCTGGGCGACGGGAGCACGGTCTCATCCAACGTGCCGGTGAAGGTGGGGCTGCAGCCCTGATACCGTGATCCTCGCGACGCCCGCCGCCGTCATCGAGGCGCGCGCCGCGTTGGCCGGCGCCGCGAGTCGTCCCTCGGACGGCGGCCAAGGGTCGCAAGACGCCGTGCTGGGGGTCGTTCGACGTATTCAAGGTCCGGGAGCAATTCAGGCGGAAAACGCCGGAAGCAGCCTCGGAACCGTTGGCGGTCTGGCAGTGGTGTTGGTGCGGTGACAAAGTGGTGCCGACTCTCACCAGCACCCAATAGCGCCCACTAGCGCCGATCCCGGAAATCCGGGCCTTTCCGTCGCCGATTGGCGCTCAATCCCCGAGGGCTTCTCCTTTGGGAGCAGGAGGTCCCGGGTTCGAATCCCGGCACCCCGATGGATCCCCCTGCAACACTGCCTGTCGCCGGCTGGGTGCCGGACCCCTGGCTACAGCGGGGCGAATTCCTCCAGTTCCGCGGTGCTCTCGGGCCCGCCGAGTCCCTGCCCGATCCCGTAGAGCACGATCCGCCCTGACGGGGTCACGTACACCCCGCCGCCCGCCCCGAAGTTGCACTCCCGGCAGTCGAAGCGGCGCCAGCCCTCGCGCTCGAGCCTGAGCCCGCGCGATGGGCTGCCCCGCACCGCGAACCACTCGACCTGGTCCTCGCCCAGGTTGGGCGGTGGGAAACCGGTGTTTCCCATGCCGACCAGGTACAGCGTCCCGTCACACTGGGTCACGAAGTTGAGGTTCTGGAAGCCGCCGTGGATGCCGCCGCGCTCCACGTAGACCGGCGTGAACGCCGGGTGGGGACCGGAGGCGAAGGGATCGGCAGTCTCCGAAATGAGGAACTCGAGGACCTCGGAGCTGCGGGCGCCGACCACGAGGAGCACGCGCCCGTCGGCCAGGCGGGTCACCGCCACCAGGCTCGCGTGGCCTCCGGCCCAGGCGGGTCTGCGGACCAGGCCGAGCCGCCGGGGTGAGGCCGGATTGGAAAGGTCGTAGAAGACGACCACCGCCGAGTCGCCGCGCGCCTCGTACGGCACGGCGAGCATCGCGCCGGTTGCCTGGATTCCGCCCGCATGCCCCAGCCCGGGCTCGGACTCGACGCGGAAGACGACGGCATCTGTGGCGGGAGGGCGGGAAGACCAGTTCGGCGTTCCGCTGGCGGCCCGGCTCGCGCCGAACGGGAATCCTTCCGGTTCCCGGGATTCCATCCGGATCACGACGAATCCGGTGCTGCTTCCGCTCCGGCTCGCCACCAGCCATCGGGCGTCGCCGATTGCGAGCCGCTGCACCCCCTGCCAGTGCCGCAGCGGGGGAAAAAACCGTCGCTCCCCGCCCGGATCAAACCCGAGCGGCATCCCGCGGACCGGGAGAGTCTCGAGCGCCGCGGAGACATCAGGTACGCATCGCCCGGCCTCCGCCCCTCCCCAGGCCTCGTGGACCTTGCCTGCAAGAGCCGGCCCCTGGGCCGCCACGGGGGTCTCGAGTGCCATTGCGACGAGGGCAAGCGCCGTCGCCGCCGCCGCTCGCCTCATCTCGTGAGCACCACCGGTTCGCGTTCCAGCCGGACGCCGAAGCGCGCCTCGACCGCACCCTGAATCTCGCCGGCCAGGTCGAGGAGGTCATTCGTGGTGCCGCCGGTGTTCACCAGCGCCAGGGTGTGCCGCGTGGACACCATTGCGCCCCGCCGGCGATGGCCGCGCGTGAACCCGGCCTGCTCCACCAGCCACGCCGCCGGCACCTTGATGCCGCCGTCGGCCGGGAACGTGGGGATGGCGCCGTCACTACCGGCCTGGCGCCAGCGACGCTCGAGGTCCTCGAATCGCTCGGCGCTGAGGACCGGGTTCAGGAAGAAGGATCCGGCCGAGCGGGTGTTCGGGTCGGCCTCGTCGAGGACCATCGACTTGGACCGGCGCAGCTCGAGGACGGCCTCCCGGACCCGCGCCAAGGCCTGCCCCGGGTCCAGCGACTCTATGTCGCCTCGGGCCACTACCGCGCGTGCGAGCTCCGGGTATCGGAGTGCCGGCGCACCACCCGGACTCAACAGGAACCGGACCTCGGTGACGACGAAACGATCCCGGTCGGCCCCCTTGAACCGGCTCGCGCGATAGGCGAAGCCGCATTCCCGTCCGCTGAACTCGACGCTCGACAGCGACGCGCGGTCGATCGCTCGCACCGCTGTGAGGGTCTCCGAGACCTCCTGCCCGTACGCGCCGACGTTCTGGATCGGCGTGCCGCCGACGGTGCCGGGAATCCCGGAGAGGCATTCGACTCCGGCGAGGCCCCGAGCCACCGCCTCGCGCACCAATTCCTCCCACTCGATGCCCGCCCCGGCCCGGATCTCGACCTTGCCGTCGACCGGCACGAAATCCAGGGGCCCGAGCCCGACATGGAGCACGAGGGCGTCGAGTCCCTCGTCCGGGACGACGACATTGCTCCCGCCGCCCAGGATCACGGTGCGGATTCCCGATTCACGGGCCCAGGCGAGCCCCTGCCGCACGGCCTCCTCGGACGTGCAGTGGAGGTACCAGCGCGCCGCGCCACCAAGGCGCAGCGTGGTGAGGGGGGCAAGCGGGACCGCTTCGCGGAGGCCCGGTGGCGGGGGCGGGGAAGGCGTCATCGTCGATGAAAAATAGGCGGGAGGTGACCAGGCGCGCCGATCCCCGCTGCGGGCGGCCAGGGTCACCCCGGCTTGAGAGCCCGAACCCACATGAGGCCGGGCTTGCCCGCCAAGTACGGCTCACGGCCCGGCGCGAAGTTGGCGTAGAGGTCATGCTCCGGACCTCGCCGGGCAATCCGGCACGACCGCACCTCAAGTCGATCCAGGAGCGCGGACCTGAGCCGGCGCTCGTCGAGGTGCTGCGGCTCAGTGCGGGTAGGTGGCTCATCCAGGTTGAAGCTGCCGATCAGGTCACCCCCCGGCCGCAGCACCCGGAGGATCTCCCGGCACATCGCGTCGACGTCGTCCACATGGTCGAGTGCATTCATGGTGAACATCACGTCCACCGATCCGCTCGGCAGGGGGATGGCCTGCTCCGTCGTGCGGACATAGACCATGCCGTGCGTCGCCATGCAGGCGCCGAACCGGTCGAAGTAGCGGTCCGCCAGCACGTCGAGGCCGAGCCGGATGCGGGCCGACCGGGCCCAGGCCAGGCTGCCCTGCGGTCCGCACCCGAAGTCGGCGACGACGCGGCCGTCGAGGAAGGTGTCGTCGCGCTCCTGGGCGATCGCGAGGAGGAGCGTCCGGTAGTAGTGGTTCGGGAAGCGTCCGCCGGCTGCCTCGAACTGGCTCACCCAGTAGGCGAACTCCGAGTCGTACTTGGTCCGCCATTGCTGCGAGACCTCGTACAGGGGACGGAGCAGTCGTCGCGCAGGACCGGGCAGGGAGGCCCGGAGTCGGCGGATCAGCCCCATGGAACGCACACCTCCCGTCGGGGACAAGAGCCGACATGCGTCCCGGGCCGCGCGCCGTCAACCCCCACCGGAATCCGCCGGGGCCTCGCCCGGAGACCCGGAATGGTGCATCCCCCCGTCCGGCCTATGCGCCGGATGCCTCGGCCCCTACATTTTTCGGCGGTCTTGTGCCTCACCGCGCGCCCGTAGCTCAGCTGGATAGAGCGACAGCCTTCTAAGCTGTGGGTCGGAGGTTCGAATCCTCCCGGGCGCACTGGCCTTTCGCGGTGCTGATCCCTCCGCCCGGAGGCCGCCGCCGCCCGCGCCGGCAGCCTACCACGCCACAATTAGATTCCGGCGTGCCGCTTCGCCTGCTGCCTGCCCCCTGGCGCCCAACCCGCGACGAATTCCGGCGGACGATCGGCCTGGCCCTGCCC
>JBOHSQ010000110.1:0-7336 GCA_050733295.1 Gemmatimonadales bacterium | reverse complement strand
CACGTGGGCTACGTGATGCCGATCGGCGGGGTCGCGGCCTACCGGAACGCCGTGTCGGTGGTGGGGGTCGGGTTCGACATCGCCTGCGGCAACGCGGCGATCCGCACCGACCTCAATCTCGAGCACTCGGCGGGCCTGGCCGAGCGGCTGCCTGAGCTGGCCGACCTGATCCAGGACACGGTCTCCTTCGGCGTGGGCCGGAAGAACCGCGCCGAAGACGCCCCGGTGGGCGACCCGCTGTTCGAGGACGCCGCCTGGGAGGCGGTGCCGGCGCAGGTGCGGGAGCAGCTCCGCCGGAAGGCCCGGGAGCAGCTCGGCACCGTCGGTAGCGGCAACCACTACGTGGATGTGTTCGCGGACGAGACCGGCGCCATCTGGGTCGGCGTGCACTTCGGGAGCCGCGGTTTCGGCCACACCGTGGCCTCCGGCATCCTGGCAATCGCGCAGGGCGCGGCGTGGGGCACCCGGGTGCCCGAGCGCGAGACCCTGCTCGACCTCGCGGCCCCGATCGGCGATGCCTACTGGCAGCTCATGTCGCTGGCCGGCCGCTATGCGTATGCCGGCCGCGAGTGGGTCGCACGGAAGGTCGTGTCACTGCTCGGTGGGCGGGCGCTGGAGCTGGTGCACAACCATCACAACTTCGCCTGGAAGGAGCTGCACCAGGGCGAGGAGTACGTGGTGGTGCGGAAGGGCGCCACCCCGGCGTTCCCGGGGCAGTCAGGATTCGTGGGCGGCTCGATGGGCGACGACGCGGTGATCCTGCGCGGCGCCGAGCGCACTGACCCGGAGACCCGCGCGCTGCAGGAGGGGGCGCTGTACTCGACGGTTCACGGTGCGGGGCGGGTCATGTCCCGCACCGCCGCGGCAGGCAAGCGGGACCGCCGGAGTGGGCGTCAGCTCAGCCGCGGGCTGATCTCGCCCGGGATGGTCGAGCAGTGGCTCCGCTCGAAGGGAGTGATCCTCAAGGGCGGCGGGCTCGACGAGGCGCCGCAGGCGTACCGGCGGCTGCCGGAAGTGCTCCGCGCCCAGGGCGCCACGGTCGAGGTTGAGCACGTCCTCCGCCCGCTCATCGTGGTGATGGCGGGGAGTGACGAGTTCGATCCGTACAAGGACTGAACTGCCGTGAGACGTGAGACGGAGCGGTCAAACCTTCTTACGTCTCACACCTCACGTCCTACTTCATCTCCTGCCCCGGCACCACCGTGATCGAGAACGGCCCCTGGCCGTGCAACTGCACCACGGTGGGCACCTTCGCGCCGCCGAAGTGCGGCTGGTTGCCCGGGAGATACAGGTAGTCCCCCGGCTGGTACGTGGCCAGTTTCGCCGCGTCCGCCTTGTCGCCCATCGCGAGCTCGAACGACCCCGAGAGCACCGTCAGGTTCTCGGCGTTCGGGTGAAAGTGCGGCGGGAACCGGTAGCCGGCGGGGAAGCTCAGGCGCAGGGTGTAGAGCCCGGTGCCGGCCGGATCACCGTGGAGGACGGAGAGCTTCATTCCCGGTGCGAAGCCCGGGACGGCCAAGTCGGCCCAGGTGACCGCGGCCCCGGCTTGCGCGTGCATCGACTCCGGGGCCTGGCTGCTGGCGGGCGAGGCGATCGCCACGCCGACCGCAACCGCAAGGACGAGGGATGGCATGCGTGCGTGCATGGTTCCTCCGCGGGAACTGAGGAGTATTGGAGCAGTCGGTCCGGGGCGGGTGGACCGGCACGAGGGCGAGCATACCCCTCGGTACGGGGGGTCGCAAGCCGGATGGGTTGCGAGTAGCGCGAGCGAACAACGGGGAGGTGGCCCATCGGCCTCGCTCCCCGCCTTGTGCTACTTCCTGCCGGTTGCTGCGGGCTTCGCCGCCGCCGGCGCGGGTGCCGCCTTGGCCGGCTGACGCTTCATCCGCTCCTTCGCGATCATCCACTGCTGCGGGATGCTGGCCACGTTGCTCGCGAACCAGTACAGGTTGAGGCCGGCCGCGAACTGGAGGCCGAAGAACGTGATCAGGGCGGGCATGAAGTAGAGCATCATCTTCGCCTGGGCCCGCGTCTCCGGCGTGTACTCGACGCCCATCTGCCCGACCTTGCTCAGGCCGAACATCGACAGGCCGCTCAGGACCGGGATCACGTAGATCGGGTCGGGCTGGGCCAGGTCCGGGAACCAGAGGAACGGCACGCCCCGGAGCTCGATCGTGTTCTGCAGCACGAAGAACAGCGCAAAGAGCACCGGCATCGGGATCAGCATCGGCACGCACCCGCCGAGCGGATTCACGTTGTGCTCCTTGTACAGCTTCATCATCTCCTGCTGCAGCTTGGCCGGGTTGTCCTTGTGCCTGGCCTGGATCTCCTTGAGCGGGACCTGGATGGCCTGCATGGCCATGGCCGAGCGCATCGCCTTCTGGTTGAGCGGCCAGAGCACCAGCCGCACCAGCACGCCAAGCGCGATCAGCACCAGTCCATAGCCGAGGCCAAGCGCCTGGTGCATCCAGACGATGAGCCAGCGCACCGGCACGGCGAACGCCCGGATCAGGGTCCGGAATCCGGGCCAGCCGTAGGGGTTCACGTCATCGAAGTCGGCCCCGACCGCGGTCAACCGGGAGTACTCCATCGGCCCTGCATAGACCGACCAGCCGAAGCTGCCCTCCGCGGCCAGCGGTAGCGCGACCCGGACCTCGGCCTGGTGCGGCTCGCCCTCGGCACTGCCCGTGGCGCGGGCCGTCGCTCCGCTGATGCGGGCGCGGGCCGAGTCGAGCGCGAGGAGCGCCGTGACGAAGTACTTGGACTTGACCGCTACCCAGTCGAAGGGACCGGGCAGCGCCCGCTGCTCACCCGGATCGAGCGACTGGAACCGGAGCAGCTCGGTGCCGCCTCGGCTGGTCACCAGCCCCATGTCGCGGAAGTTCACCGCACTGTCGGCTTCGGTGTTCGGGATCCCCTGGCCCAGGCCAACCAGCAGCAGCGCGCCGTTGGGGCCGAGCCCATCGACCTTCCCGTCCACCTCCATCCGGTAGTTGTCGGCCCGGAACCGGTATCCGAGCGAAACCCGGACTCCTCCCCGTTCCGCCACCATCTGGAGCACCGCCGGCTCGGCGTGCGCGCTCACCTCGCTGGACGACGGGGTGAACTGCCAATCCGTGAGGCTCAGGGTGTCGGAGCCCACCACCAGCCGGAGGCCGAAGAGGGGCTGCCCTGGCTGCACCAGGTCGACCGGCTCCTCCTTGTGACCGGGGATGGTCTTGGCGTACTGCGGGAGCGTCGCCGAGACCATGGTGGCCCCGCGAGTCGAGAACGCGTAGCGGAAGAGCTCCCCGCTCACCACGACGGTGTCCTCGGGGACGGCCGTCAGCGCGCGTGCCGTATCGGCAGGCGCAGTGTCAGCCGGCGCCGGCAGGGCTGGTGACGGCTGCTGCACCCGGGTCGCGAGTGTGTCACCACCCACGGCCACCGAATCGGCGCCCGGAACCGGCGCCGGCGGCCGCATCAGCAGCGAGGGCAGGATGATGATCGCCGTGATGAGCGCGATCGCGAAAATGAATCTCCGCTGGTCCATCGGCCGGATCAGGTCGGGGTCACGGGACGGGGTCGTGGCCGCCCGCATGCCACGGATGACAGCGGGCGAGACGCCGGATGCCCAGCCAGGAGCCGCGGATGGCGCCGTACCGGCGCACCGCGTCGAGGGCGTACTGGGAACACGAGGGAGTGAAGCGGCAGCTCGGCGGCAGGAGGGGCGAGATCCCCACCTGGTATCCGCGGATCAACGCGATGCAGGCGAGCTGGGGCCAGCGGAGGATGGCGGTCATCGGTCAGCCGGCTGCCTGGCGCCATTCGAGCAGCTCGGCGCGGAGCGCGGCGAACGAAGCCGCATAGGAGTCGCGCCGCGCCCGGATGACCAGGTCCCAAGCGGGCTGGCTGCCCTGCACCTCACGGCGCCAGAGATCCTTGAGCCGGCGCCGGAGACGATTGCGGGCCACCGCCGTCTGCTGGAACCGGGGAACGACCAGGCCCAGGCGAGGGTGACCCACCGAATTGCCCATCCAGATGAAATCGAGGACGCCGCCACGCCACCGCCGACCGCTGGCGAGGCAACGCCGGACGTCGGACGCTCGGGTCAGCCGGCGCTCGCGGGGAAGGCGGGCCGGCACCTCGGCGTCCGGTTCCGGCGTCAGCGGCCTCCGTGCTTCGAAGCCAGCTTGATGGTGAGCCGCTTGCGACCCTTCTTCCGCCGGCGCGACAGCACCTCGCGACCCCAACGGGTGGCCATTCGGGCCCGAAAGCCGTGCTTGCCGACCCGCTTCTTGTTGCGGGGCCTGTAGGTGGGCTGCATTGCCGGTCCACTCCTCCAATGAGCCGGGGAAACTATCTGGGGGCTGGGGGTTGGGTCAAGCTGGATGCTTGGCTGGCTGGCTGGCTGGCTGAATGGCTGGCTCGAGGGCTGCACCGATCGATTGCTCACCAGCCATCTCGCCATCCTGCGATCCAGAAAAATCCTCCGTCTCAATTCTCTCGATTGACTTTTCCACATCGAGCCCGTACGTTCGTGCGCCCTGATCACTCCCCACCTGCACAGACCGGTGATGCCGCAGTCCGCGAAAGATCTCTGGAAGCGCATCCTCGATGATGCGCGGCGCGAGCTGCCTGACCACACCATCCGGACCTGGCTGGAGCCGACGGAGCCGATCGCCCTCGAGGAGGGACGGCTCGTCGTCGGCGCCCCGGACCAGTTCGCGGTGGAGTGGAACGAGAGCAAGCACGCGCGCCTGCTGAGCCGCCTGGCGGAGCAGGTTGCGGGCTCGCCCACGTCGGTGACCTTCCGGGTGCAGGAGGACCGCCAGAAGCGGCCCCAGATGGACTTCTTCGTGGCGCCGCCGGCGGGGGCCATGGCGCTCGCCGTCCAGGCGGTCAACCCGTCGGCGCTGCCGCTCAACGAGCGCTACACCTTCGAATCGTTCGTCATCGGCAAGTCGAACGAGCTCGCGGCCGCCGCGGCCCACGCCACGGCCGAGGCACCGGGGAAGACCTACAACCCGCTCTTCATCTACGGCGCCACCGGGCTGGGGAAGACCCACCTGATGCAGGCCATCGCCCACAAGGTCCTGGAGGACAATCCGTCCACCCGGATCCTCTACGTGGGGGCGGAGCAGTTCATCAACGAGGTCATCGAGAGCATCCACTCGCGGACGATGCCGGAATTCCGGCGTCGCTACCGCAACGACGTGGACCTCTTCCTGGTCGACGACGTCCATTTCCTCGAAGGCAAGGAAATGACCCAGGAGGAGTTCTTCCACACCTTCAATGCCCTCTACGAGGCCAGCAAGCAGATCGTCCTGACCTCGGACCGGCCGCCCAAGGAGATCCCGGGCCTGGAGGCCCGGTTGGTGAGCCGGTTCGAGTGGGGGATGGTGGCCGACATCGGCCAGCCCGACCTGGAGCACCGGATCGCCATCCTGCGGAAGAAGCAGGAGCAGGACCACCTCGAGATGACCATCCCGGACGACGTGCTCCGGTTCATCGCCGAGAACGTCCGGTCGAACGTGCGGGAGCTCGAGGGCTGCATCATCAAGCTCCTGCTCTTCGCCTCGCTCAAGCACCGCGAGATCACGATCGAGCTGGCCCGGGAGGCCCTCTCCGACCGGATCAAGGCCGAGGAGGCGGGCCCGCGGGCGCCGGCGTCCCTGCCGACCATCGACCGGGTGCAGGAGGTGGTGGCCCGGCGCTGGGGGGTGACGCCCGAGGGGCTCCGGTCCAAGGCCCGGATCAAGACCCTGACGGTGCCCCGCCAGATCGCCATGTACCTCGCGCGCGAGCTGCTGCAGATGCAGCTGGTCGAGATCGGGCAGTCATTCGGTGGCCGGGACCATTCGACGGTGATCCACAGCGTGGACAAGGTGCAGCGCCAGATGGCGCGCGACCGCACCTTCCGCGATCGGGTGGAGCTGGCGCGCCAGGAGCTTTGCGCACAGTAACCCGCATAGTCGCCGCGGCGAATGTGAATGCGTGGATTGTCTGGACGACCGCGCAAAAGGATCCGCGGGCTTCCCCAGCGCCCACACACTCTCGACAGGGCCGAAGCGGTGCAGTGCGGTTGGGGGAATGGAGTTGGGGCTCGCATCCACATATCCAGAGCCTCTACTGCTACTGCTAATCAATTAAGTCTTGGAGCAGTGTTCTTTCTTTAGCGTCGCCCGAGGAGCTGCATGAAGTTCACGATCACCCGGGAGCAACTGCAGGAAGGGCTCGTCGCCGTCGCGGCCAGTGTGCCGAACAAGACGACCCTGCCCGTGCTCTCGAACATCCTGGTCGAGGCCACCAAGGACGGCCTGCGGCTGTCGGGGACCGACCTCGACATCGCCGTGAGCACGACGGTGGCCGCGTCGGTGGACCAGGAGGGCGCCATCACCCTGCCGGCGCGGAAGTTCGTGGAGATCGTCCGCGAGCTGCCCAGCGCCGCCATGCGGATCACCGGCTCGGGCGAGCAGCGGGTCACGATCGAGTGCGGGCGCTCCAAGTTCCGGATCCTGGGTCTGCCCCGCGAGGAGTTCCCGGCGTTCCCGGCGGTGAAGTTCGAGCAGGGGTGGCGGATCGCGGCCAAGGACCTGCACAAGCTGATCACCCACGTGGCGTTCGCGGCCAGCACCGAGGAGAGCCGCCCCATCCTCAACGGGGTGCTGTGGGAGCTCCGCCCCGACCGGATGCGGATGGTGGCGACCAACGGGCACCGGCTGGCCCGGATGGACGTACCGGCGAGCGGCGGGACCGGCGGGGCCCAGGCCGACCTGATCGTCCCGCCCAAGGCGCTGGAACAGATCCGGCGGCTGTTCGGCCCCGAGGACGAGGTGGAGATGGGCCGGAGCGACAACCATCTCGGGTTCCGCGCGGGCGGGACCCAGGTCTTCACCCGGCTGATCGAAGGGCCGTATCCCAACTACGAGCAGGTCATCCCGCGGGAGAACGACAAGTCCGCGACGATCGACCGCACCGCCTTCACGTCGGCCCTCCGCCGGATGAGCATCGTGGCGAGCGACCAGACCCACCGGGTCCGGCTCGCGTTCACCAACGGCGGGTGCAAGCTTTCGGTGCAGACACCCGACCTGGGTGAGGCCCAGGAGGAGCTGACCCTGACTTACGAGGGGGACCCCCTCGAGATCGGGTTCAACGCCAGCTACCTGCTCGAAATCCTCAAGTTCATGCCCACGGACGAGATCCGGATGACCTTCCGGGCTCCGGAGCGGGCGGCGACCTGCGAGCCGATCGGATGGGACGACCCGGCCAGCTTCCTCGCGCTGCTGATGCCGCTCCGGCTGATGGACTGAAGTCCAGGGTCGCACGTCGAGCGAGCGGCGGGGCATCCGGGCCC
>JBOHSQ010000109.1:0-11308 GCA_050733295.1 Gemmatimonadales bacterium | reverse complement strand
CCATAGCTGAGGCTCGCGACTCGGGGCCCCCAGCTCTCGACTAGAAGGGCAGGTCGTCGTCCTCGGCGTCGAGCGCCTCCGGGAAGTCGTCCGCCGATTCCTCCTTGCCCTTCTGGGGCGCGGAGGTGCCGGCCATGGAGCGAGCCGGGGCCTCGCCCTCGAAGTCGCCGCCGCGGCCGGAGAGGAGGAGAACTTCGTTGGCGCGGATTTCGGTGGTGTAGCGCGTCTGGCCTTCGCGGTCCTGCCAGGTCCGGTACTCGATGGCGCCCTCGACGTAGAGCTTGTCGCCCTTCTTGCAGAATTTCTCGATGACGTCGGCCAGCTTGCTGTAGTTGCTGTTCCACGCCACCACGCGGTGCCACTCGGTCTTTTCCTGCTGCTGGCCGTCCTGGCCCTTCCAGCGGCGGCTGGTGGCAAGGCTGACCGTGGCGACCCGCGAGCCGTTCGAGGTGCTGCGCACCTCCGGATCGGCGCCGAGGTTACCGATCAACTGTACCTTGTTGAGACTGCGGCTCACTGGGACCTCCGTCCGGGAAACTGGTAACCTTCTACACCGAACTTAAGCGCACGGCCGGACGATGTCATCGCCGCGCTGGCCGTGCTCACCATTCCATCGCATCGCTGGTCAGCCCACCGCATCGGGGGCAGGCGGCCGCCTCAACACCAGCGCGTCCTCCGAGGGCCAGCGGTAGTATCCCCGCCGCCGCCCGATCAGGCCGAACCCGGCATCCCGGTAGAGCCGGAACGCCGATTCATTCGAGGCCCGCACTTCCAGAAACACCTCCCGGACCCCCTCCGCCTCGAGGCCGGCCAGGAGCTGCTCGAGCAGGTCGTGCCCCAGTCCCCGCCGCCGATGCTCCGGGGCCACGGCGAGATTGAGCAGCTCGGCGACGCGGCCGGCGTTGAGGGTGAGGCCATATCCAACGACCTCCTCGCCGAGCACGGCCACCAGCCCCGCGCCCCCGGGTGTCTCCAGGGTGGAGCGGAAGGCCTCGGCACTCCAGGGATCGGGGAAGCAGCGGCGCTCGAGCTCCGCCAGCGCCGCCCCGTCGTCAGGAGTGGCGGGCCGGATCCGGAAGGGCTCGTCCGTGGGCAGCTTCCCAGCGAGCCTGTGCTTCGGCCGGGCGGCCATAGTCGGGTTCCCAGGATTCGAGGTCGTCGACAGGCGAGAGTCCACCGCCGAGGGCGGCGAGCCGGAACAGCCCCATGGCGCCGTCGGCCGGCTCGTCCACCGCGCCACACCAGGATTCGAGCTCCGCGGCGAGCGCTGCGGGAAGCCGCCCCAGCGCCACCACCGGCCGCTCGAGCAGCGACGGCAGTTCGGCCGGGCGCACCGCGCGGGGAGCAAGCACTGCCCTGACCCGCCCGCCGACCAGCGTCCACGCGCCAGCGTACACCTCGCCCCGCAGGGCGTCGGAGAGCGAGAGGACGGGCGCACCCCCCGCGCGCTCGAGATGGAAGGCAGCAGAGGCCAGGAGGGCCGGCGCGGTGTGCACCCGGACGCCGCGGGTGCGGGCGAGCGCCTTGGCGACGGTGGCCGCCACGCGCAGGCCGGTGAAGCTCCCCGGGCCGTCGGTCAGCGCCAGATCGGTGACGTCGAGCAGCCTCATCCGCGCGCGCGCGAGCACCTCGTCCACCAGTGGCAGCAGCCGGGATGCGTGCACGCGGGATCCCTCGACCGAGCCGCGTGCGGGCTCGGCGCCGGGCGCGCCAGCGGCCACCGAGGCCCGCGGGCCGGAGGTGTCCAGCGCGAGCCAGGTCACACCCACTCCAACGCGCGAGTGTCCGGATCGTCCACGTGGGCCAGCCGGAACCGGTCGGTGGCCGCAGGCACCCACGCACCCGCGCGCTCGGGCCACTCGACGATCACCGCGTCGGCCTCCTGCAGCAGGCCGTTCCAGTCGAGGTCGGCGGCCTCAGCGGGGGCGCGAAGGCGGTAGCAGTCGAGGTGATACACCGGACCGCGCCGGCCCCGGTAATGATGAACCAGGGCGTAGGTGGGACTCGTGGCCGGGGTGTCGACACCGAGCCCGCGTGCGATGGCCTGGGCGAAGGTGGTCTTACCCGAGCCGAGCTCACCCTCGAGCAACACGACGGCGCCGGGCGCCAACCGCGATCCGATGCGCTCGCCCTCGGCCCGGAGGCCGGCCTCGTCGAACAGCCTGGCGCTCATGCGCGGGCCGGCCGGCGCCTCTGTGGCCGGCTCTCCCGCCGCACGTCGGGCGAGCCGACGGCGCGGAGCTCGTAGAGCTGGTCGCGGATCAGCGCGGCGAGCTCGTACTCGAGGTTGGCCGCGGCCTCGCGCATCTGGGCCTCGAGGGCCCGGATCGCGGCCTCGCGCCGGGCGGGATCGTGGAGGTCACCTGCCGGGACGGCGGAGTCGGCCTCCGCCTGGGGCCGCTCGGTGCGCGCGTCGGCCACCCGGGTGGAGAGCCTCACCTGCTCCAGCGACTTGGTGATCGAGACTGGCACGATGCCGTGCCGCGCGTTGTGCTCGCGCTGGAGGCTTCGCCGGCGGTCCATCTCCCCCAAGGCGCGCTCCATCGAGCCGGTGACACGGTCGGCGTACAGGATGGCGCACCCGTTCACGTTGCGCGCTGCGCGTCCCACGGTCTGGATGAGGGAACGGTCGGAGCGGAGGAAGCCCTCCTGGTCGGCATCGAGGATGGCCACCAGCGACACCTCGGGGAGGTCGAGGCCCTCGCGCAGGAGGTTGATGCCGACCAGCACGTCGAACTCGCCGAGCCGCAGGCCGCGGAGGATCTCCATCCGCTCGATGGCGTCGATGTCGGAGTGGAGGTAGCGGACCCGGACACCGTGCTGCTGCAGGTAGTCGGTGAGGTCCTCCGCCATCCGCTTGGTGAGCGTGGTAACGAGGACACGCTCGCGGCGCTCCACGTGCTGGCGGATCTCGTGCAGCAGGTCGTCCACCTGGCCCTTGACCGGCCGGACCATGACCTCCGGGTCGACCAGGCCGGTGGGCCGGATGATCTGCTCGACCACCGCACCCTGGGAGAGCTGCAGCTCGAACTCGCCCGGGGTGGCGGAAACCGCGAGCATCCGGGGGACGAGGGACATGAACTCCTCGAACCTGAGCGGCCGGTTGTCGAGCGCCGACGGGAGGCGGAAGCCGTACTCGACGAGGGTTTCCTTGCGGGCGCGGTCGCCGTTGTACATCCCGCCGACTTGCGGGATGGTAACATGCGACTCGTCGGCCACGACGAGGAACTCGGCCGGGAAGTAGTCGATGAGGCAGGCGGGGCGCTCGCCCGGCAGACGCCCGCTCAGGTGGCGGGAATAGTTCTCGACCCCAGCGCAGGTGCCGATCTCGAGGAGCATCTCGACATCGAAGTTGGTGCGCGACTCGAGGCGCTGCGCCTCGAGCAGACGGTTGGCCGCCTTGAGCTCCGCGAGGCGCCCGGCGAGCTCTTCGCGGATGGCGCGGACGGCGCGCTCGACCTTGGGCCGCTCGATGACGAAGTGCTTGGCGGGATAGATCATGGCCCGCTCGAGCTGCTGGATGGCACGGCCGGTGAGCGGATCGACCTTGGTGATGCGCTCGACCTGGTCGCCCCAGAGTTCGACACGGACGGCCTGCTCCTCGTACGCCGGGAATATCTCGACCGTATCGCCCCGAACCCGGAAGGTACCGGGCTCGAAGACGGCGTCATTGCGGCGGTACTGGATGCGGACCAGCTCGCCCAGGATGGTGTCGCGGCCGGGGGCGGCGCCGCGCTCGACGGCGACCATGAGCTTGCGGTAGTCCACCGGATCGCCGAGGCCGTAGATGGCGCTCACCGTGGCGACGATGACGACGTCCTCGCGCTCCATCAGGCTGGAGGTGGCGCGGAGCCGGAGGCGCTCGATGTCCTCGTTGATCGAGGCGTCCTTCTCGATGTAGAGGTCGTTCTGCGGGACGTACGCCTCGGGCTGGTAGTAGTCGTAGTACGAGACGAAGTACTCGACCGCGTTCCGGGGGAGGAACTGGCGGAGCTCGCCGTAGAGCTGGGCGGCGAGGGTCTTGTTGTGGGACATGACCAGCGTCGGCCGCCCCCACTCCGCGATGACGTTGGCGAGGGTCATCGTCTTGCCGGAGCCGGTGACGCCGAGGAGCGTCTGGTACCGGTCGCCACGGGCGAGGCCGGCGGCGAGCTCCGCGATGGCGCGGGGCTGGTCGCCGGCGGGCTGGAAGGGGGCGTCGACCTCGAACCGGGCAGTCACGGCGGGAAATCTAGCGGTTTCGGGGTTTGTTCGGCAAGGTCGCCACGGAAAGGCCGCGAGGGTCTCCGAACCTCCGCGACGAATTACCGAACGCGTCCCATGGCGAGAAGTTTCGCGAAGAGCGGCGCGGCCACGGGGATCACGGAAAGCCGGGAATTCCGGACCAGCAGCAGGTCCTTGAAGGCGGGGTCGTCCTTGACCTGGGCGAGGGTGACGGGACTGGGCAGAGGCGCTCCGGCCCGCACGCCGACCGCGGCGAGGCGGGGGTCCTTCTTCGCGGGGTCGGGATAGGCGGCACGGGTAATCGTCGCCCGGCCCACCAGCGCCTTCTGGGCGCCGGAGTGGTAGATCAGCGCCTCGTCGCCCCGGGCCATCGCGCGCAGGTTGATGAGCGCCTGGGCATTGGTTATCCCAGTCCAGGCGGTGCTTCCGTCCCGGCGCAGGTCATCGAAGCTGTAGTCGCCAGGTTCGGTCTTGAGGATCCAGTGGGCCATCGCACCCCGCTTGCGGTATTCGGTTTCGAAACCTAGCGTATCGGCGCCCTGCGCCCCCGGCCGGGCGGAGAACCATGACCGAAGACATCCCGCCGTACTGCCTGGCCCTCCGCGACCGCTACACGTTCGAGCGGGAGCTGGGCCGGGGCGGGATGGCCATCGTGTGGCTGGCGCGGGAGCGCCGGTACGACCGGCGAGTGGCGGTCAAGTTCCTGCGCCCGGAGCTGGCCAGCGTCATGGGCCAGGACCGCTTCGTGCGCGAAATCCGCTACGCGGCCGGTCTCAGCCACCCCAACATCCTCCCGCTGCTCGACTCGGGCTCGCTGCCCGACGACAGCGTCCTGCCAGGGCTTCCCTACTACGTGATGCCGTTCGTGGACGGCGAATCGCTGCGCGACCGCCTGGCGCGCGAGCGATCGCTCCCGATTCCCGATGCGCTCGAGATCGTCAAGAACGTGGCGGCGGCACTGGACCACGCCCACGCGCGCAACCTCATCCACCGGGACATCAAGCCGGGCAACATCCTGCTGACCGGCGATGTCGCCGTGGTGGCGGACTTCGGCATCGCGCGCGCGGCCGACCGCGCGGTGACCAGCGAAGAGCGCACCAGTGAGGGGCTGGCCCTCGGCACGGCGCAGTACATGCCGCCGGAGCAGGTGGACGCCCAGCCGGACCTCGACGGCCGGGCCGACATCTACGCCCTCGGGTGCGTGCTCTACGAGATGCTCGCGGGCGATCCTCCCTTCACGGGCTCGACCCCCGCCGCGGTGATGGCGCGCCAGCGGTTCGACCCACCCCCGTCTATCCGGACGGTGCGGGACACGGTGCCGCTCGCCGTGGAGCGCGCGGTGGCGAAGGCACTGGCGAAGCAGCGGGTGGACCGGTTCGCCACGGCGGGCGAGTTCGCGCGGGCGCTCACGCAGGGGAGCGGCGAGCAGCCGGCGATCGTGGCCCCACCGGTGCGGCGGGCGCCGAGCCGCGGGTGGCGCTTCGCCGGGGCGGCGGTGGCAACAATCACGATTGCGGTGCTAGTGCCGGCGGTGCGCGAATTCCTGACCCGTTTCCTACACGACATCAGCAGCACGAGTCCGCCGACTCCGCGAGCCGAGGGGGCGGTCGATTCCACCCGGTATGCCGTGCTGCCGTTCGTTTACGCGCCAGAGGTGACGACGCCGCTACTCGAGGACCAGGTGATCCGAGACGCCTTGGCGCGCTGGGACGGGATCACGGTGGCCGACCCGTTCCAGGTGCGGGACGCCTTGGCGCGCCTCGACCTGGAGCACGCGGCGCTGACCAGCGCCGACGCCGGCGCCGCCGCACGAGTGGTGGGTGCGGGGCGGTTCGTGCGTGGGCTGGTGGTGCGCCAGCGGGATTCAATCCGGGTCAGCGCCGGCCTGTACGACCTCGCCACCAACCGCCTGCTCGCGGAGCGGGCGGTCTGGCTCCCGACCAGCCTCGCGGGACTCGGGACCGCCCTTCGCCTCCTGGCGGACAGTCTCCTGCTCCGGGTTGCAGTGCCGGGCCCCGATCCGCCGAGTGGGGAATCGTCTTCCCTGCCCGCTCTCCAGGCATTCGCCCGGGGAACAGAGGCGGTCAAGGAGTGGGACCTGGCCGCTGCCGAAAGCGCCTTTGCCTCCGCCCTCGAGTTCGACCCGGAGTACGGCCATGCCGCGCTCTGGCTTGCCCTAATCCGGCGGTGGGCCCGTGCGCCCGTGGCCGCGTGGCAGCCGACCGTTGCGCGGACGCTCACCAACAATTCCCAACTGGGAGCGCGCGACCGGGCGATCGTCACCGCACTTTCGGCCCTGGCCGGCGGCCGGGTCGTGGAGGCGTGCCAGCGCTGGGATTCGCTCGCACGCGGCGACGCGAGCGATTTCGTGACCTGGTATGGCCTGGCTGATTGCCTCCGCCGCGACACCGTGGTGATCCGGCATGACCCGAGCCCATCCGGATGGCGGTTTCGCAGCAGCTCCCAGGCCGCACTCGACGCCCATCGCCAGGCCTTCGAGCTCCTCCCGGCCATGCACCGAGGGCTGCGGTTCGAGTCGTACTTCGCCCTTCGCCGGATCTTCTACACCGACATGAGCATGCTCCGCTCCGGACGGCCTCTGCCGCCGGACACGGGCACGTTCCTGGGGTACGCGGCCACGCAAGGTGATTCCCTCCTGTTCGTGCCCTACCGCACCCGGGACGTGATCGAGAGCCGACCCGCAGCGGTCGAGGCCCATCGGGCCGCCGTCGAGGCGGTGCGACGGCAACGGCGCCTGTTCCTCGCCACCGCACAGTCGTGGATGGGCTCCTACCCGAAGGAGGCGGGCCCGCACGAACTCCTGGCCATCGCCCAGGAGATGGTCGGGGACCCCGCGGCGATCGCCACCATCCGTGGCGCGCGGCGGCTGGCGACGACCCCTGCAGACAGCATCCGACTCGCCGCGATCGAGATTCGCCTGCTGGTCAAACTCGGACTGCAGTTCCGCGAGCCCGAACTGAGGGCCGCCAAGGCCCTGGCGGATTCGACGCTCGCCCGGGCAGGAACGGGAGCCGTCCGCGATCCATTCACGCTGGCAGGAGTGGCTTCGGTCACCGGCCGGGCAGCGACGGCGGCACGGCTGCTGAGCCAGACGGAGGCGGCCGAGGTCCTTCGGGCTCCCGGGGCGCTGGCGCTGGCGGGCCCGCCGCTTCTGCTGTGGTCAGCCATGGGCGGGCCGCGCGACAGCATCCGGATCTACGCCAACCGGACCCGGTCCACGATCGAGAACAACGTGGCACCCGCTGACCGGCCCCGACTTCGCCTCGAATGGCTCGCCCGAGCCGCCGCGTTGTCCTGGCCCCCGAACCAGTGGGAGGACCTTCCCTCGCTCGCGGGGTCCGGCGATTTCCTGGTGGATGCAATCGCGCGGGTCGAACAGCATGATTCGGCGGGCGCCCTCCAGGACATCCTGGACCGGCGGGCCTCTCTCGAAGCGGCCGGAGTTCGGCCACCATCCCTGGATGCCCTGCACACCGAAGCGGCCCTCCTGGCCGCACTGCATCGGCCGGACATCGCGGCCGAGTTGCTGGAGCGCGCCCTCACCACGCTGTATGGCTCGGGGCCGGAGGGACTTGACGATCCCTTGATGGCCGCCGTGTTGGTTCGATGCGTCGCGCTTCGCGCGGACCTGGCGTCGCAGGCGGGGGATCCGGAGACCGCCCGGCGCTGGGCCAGGCTGGCCGTAATCCTGTGGTCCGATGCGGACCCGTACCTGGCGCCCGTCGTGAGGCGGATGGCCGCGCTCGCACGCTGAGCCCGCCGCCCGGCGGGCAGGTCGCGACACCCCTCGCTGGCTAGTGGAGGATTGGATGGCACGGATTCCCCGCGGGGCCTGGTCCGTTCTCGGCGTTCTCCTTCTGGTGGCAGTTGCGGCGGTGGTCGTTTCCCCCGGCCTGCGTGAGTGGATCCGGAGCGTCCTCTGGCCGGTGGAGGAGACCCGCGTGGCGCTGCACCCGGAATGCCCCGGGCATCCCTTCCGCATCATCCATTACGAGATCGGCGTGGCGGCGGACGACACGCTGAGCGCCGACACCCTGGACCAGCTGCCCAATGCCGGCGTCATCAGCAAGGTGCCGGAGTATCACGACTGCCAGAAGCTGGCCGAGGGCAGCACACCCAAGTACGTGTCACTCGTCGGCGTCTTCGCCTACGAGGCGCTGGGCAGCGCGTACGCCAACCCTGCGCAGCCGCCTGCGAACCTCCGGGCAGCGGCGGAGATCGTCAACTTCGACCACTACTACCGGCCACTCGGGCTGGAGGTCGGCTTCAGCTGCCTCTACCTCTGGCCGGAGGGACAATCGTGGCACGCGCGACTCTTCCCCGCCGGCGGCACGCCGGACCTGTGCACCAGGGTCCTCGGGGACTGGAATCCCGCGGATGGCCACCCACTCCGTGTCGAGCGGTCCCGGGAAGAAAGGCTCGAGAACGCCGACTATCCCCCGGTGGCCCGGTGGGACTGGGACCCGCAGGGGAATCACAACTTCGTGAGCATCCGGTGCGGCGATGCGTGGTGCGAGGTACGGCCCCAGGTCCCCCTGGTGGCCGCCCTTGGCAACCTGGACAAGCGACCGCCGGACGTCGTGGTGCCGGACCCGAAGGTCCCGCCGCGCACACCGAGATGGAACCGGGTCGCGACCGTGCGCGGATGGTATGACGAGCAGCGCCTGGCAGTGCCTTCCGGGAGCGGCCTGCAGTTCAGTGAGATCGTGGCCGCGATCGTCCCGCATCCCGACCTGGGCACGCGGACGCTGGCCTCGGAGTATGACGGGGCCTGGCTCGAGGTCGCCCGCATCGAGCTCGATGCCGCCCCCGGCACCGATGTCTACCGCACCAAGCTCGGCCTCGAGGTTGGCACCAACATCGTCGAGATGCAGCGATTCGCGGCGCTGCCGACAGACCTGGTCACGGGGTGCAAGGCTGACCTGGAGGGGAACTTCTGGGTGGCAAGCATCAGGCAGGACGGGGGGCGCGCAGCGCACCGGTGCGTGGAGCGCGTGATTCACACGGACATGCCGGAATCGCTGGCGATGCCGGGCACCGCGAGGTGGCGCTGGGATCCCAACGACGAGAAGACCTGGGTGCAGTGCCCCCAGGGGTGCTGCACCATCCACTGAGCGCGGCGGGGCCCCGCATCACACTGCCCGCCACCGCGGACAGTGGCGGTGTCCCCGAAGTGCGCCGCCGCCCCGATGGTGGGGTCCGCCGCGAGCAAGCGGCCGCACCTGGCGAGCACATGCAGGCGGAGTGCAGCGATCCACATCCTCACTGGAGGAGTCGATGAATCCCTGGAAACGGCTGGTCCTCCCTGCCCTCGGAATTCTCCTCGCGATCCTGGTGTGGATCAACTGGGACGACCTTGCGTGCAAGTTCCTGGGGAACTGTCCGCAGCCCCGGCCCGGGATGAATCTCGTCAAGTGCCCGGGGCACCCGTTCGCCCTGGAACTCGCGCCAGCGGAGCACGAGCCTGGCGGCACGCGGGTACTCTCGAGCCAGGGCCTTGCCGGCCCGCGGGCGGCGATCACCGAGGTCCAGGACTGCCAGCGCCTCGTCGAGAGGGATCCTGACGACAGCCTCCGATTCGGCCCGCTCGCGGCCCTGTTTGCCTCGGACCAGCTGGCCACCCAGTTCGACGCCCCCCCGGGAGCGACGGGGACCTTCGGCGACCAGCGCGCCGCGGCCCAGGTCTACAGCAACGGACCGTACTCACCCCTGGGGATCGGGAAAGGCAGCAGCTGCCTCTACATCTCGAAGATCATCCGTCCGGCAACCGGAACCACGCCGGCTACCGTTGCCTACACGGCAAGGATGGAGCCCGCGTTCACCGACGACGCCTGCCTGAGCAATCCGGCCGGTGCGGAGGGGAGGAATCTCGAGGTGCGCGTGGTCAGCCCGCCGGGCGTGACCGATGAGGACCTTCCCGTCGCCGCGCGCTGGGCGGGGGGAGGCCGCATGGGCGACCACTACATCAGCCTGCGGTGCGGGAATGCCTGGTGCGAAGTCGGGGACCCAGGATTCGTGTCAGAGCACACCGTCCTGCCAGAGCTCAACTGGTCCGAGGCCGGATACCCCGATTCGGATCTCCGCGACCAGGCAGCGGCGCGCATCCGAGCCATACCCGGCTGGTTCGACCAGCAGCACCTGGCGGTGCGCCGCGTGGATCCCAATACCGGCAAGCGCACCCTCGTCCCGAGTCCCGTACGGGCCACCCTCGTCCCGCACCCCCTGCTGGCGACGCTCAACGCCGACACCGACTTCGAGCACGACTGGGTCGAGGTCGCCAACGTGTGGCTGCCCGAGGCGGTCGAGGGCTACGCAGAGAAGATGAACTTCAAGCCGAGGTGGAACCGGATCGCGTATCGTCGCGGGACCCGCACCGAAGCGCTCGGGGGCGAGTCACTGAGGCGACCGTGCCCCGAGGACGCAGCGCGCCCGACGGGCATCGGCGACTGGTGGGCCCGGATCACGGCGTCCGACGGGACGCACGCCTACTTCTGCGTCACGAAGTACGCGCACGCCGGGCTCAACTTGCCTGGCGTGGTGCGGTGGCGCTGGATGGAAGAGGACGAGACGACCTGGATTCGTTGCCCGGGGGGGTGCTGCCCGGTCGAATGAGCGGGCCTAGTGCCCCGCCGGCACCTCGCGCCGCTCGATGCTGGTGACGCCCTTCACGCGGCGAATGGTCTTGAGGACCTTGGCCAGGTGCGGAAGGTTGTCCACCTCCACGAAGATGCTGCCGAACACGGTGCCGTCGCGGGTGTGGATCTCGGCCGAGCGGATGTTGGTGCCGGTCTGGCTGATGGCCGACATGATGTCGGCATAGAGGCCGCGCCGATCCTCGCCCGAGAGCGCGAGCCGCACGGCGAACGCCTCGCCCGCCACCTCCTGCCAGTCGATCTCGACGCGGCGCTCGCGATCCGGCAGGGTGAGCAGGTTGGGGCAGTCGGCGCGGTGAATCGAGATGCCGCGGCCCTGGGTGACGTAGCCCACCACCTCGTCGCCCGGCACCGGCTGACAGCACTGGGCGTACCGCACCATCAGCCCGTCCACGCCCTGGATCTTGATG
>JBOHSQ010000108.1:0-2509 GCA_050733295.1 Gemmatimonadales bacterium | reverse complement strand
CGGCTCGCGCCGTTCGCCCAAAAGAATCGAGGGACGCGCCACCGTCACGCCGGCATAGCCGAGTCCAGCCACCTCCGCCTCCACTTCACCCTTCACCTGGTTGTAGAAGATGCGAGATCCGGCATCGGCTCCCACCGCGCTCACCAGCAGGAAGTGGGTCGCACCCTGTGAAAGCCCGACCCGCGCCAGGGTCAGGACGTAGTCATGGTCGACCCTGCGGAACGCCTCCCTGCTTCCCGCGTCGCGCATCGTCGTACCGAGGGCGCAGAGGATGACGTCGGCCTGGCAGGCTTCGGGCGACGATTCGAGACCGTCCCAATCCACCAGGCGCACCTCCACCCGGCCCGCGCCGTCGTCGAAGGTCACCGGCCGCCGCACCAGCGCGAACACGCCCGTGAAGCGCCGGTCGCGGGCTGCGAGCCGGACCGCGGCACGCCCGACCAGCCCGGTGGCACCCGCGATGAGGATCGTCGGCATCGAGGGCGGTGCGCTACTCCCTGGCCAGCTGGCGAAGTCCTTCCCGCAGCGCCTCGTCCTCTCGAGCAGGTCCCTGGAGCAGCAGACGCTGCAGGTCCTCGGCGGCGATCGCGACGCCCTGGCAACTGGAGCAGCGGTGGAACGCAACCTCGCCCAGCACGAACGGTCGCAGGGATGGCGTACCGTCGCGCGGGCAGGTGAGCCATCCCTGCGGACTCGCCGCCGCGACCGGCGTGCCCCAGCTCATCGAGGTGCCGGGGAGTCGTTCGGTCACCACAGCGGCGAGCTCCGTCCGGTCGCACCAGGTCATCCCGCATACCGGGCAGCGGTCGAGAATGACGCCGGCCCTGGGCTGCGTGGCCATGGCGCTGCCGCAGGCGGGGCAGGCAAGCGGCCCGCTCACAGCAGGAGTCCTTCGTCGTCGCGGGGACGGCCGATGTGGCCCAGGTGGGTGTCGCGGAAGCTCGTGGGATACTTGAGGCCGAGGCCGAGCGCGCGGTCGAGGCTGATGTGGGCCAGCCACACCAGGCTCACGGGCCCCGGATCGCCAAGCCCGAAATCGACGGACGCCGCAAAGGTGAGAAGCGGTCCCACATAGCTGTGGGCCAGGTTGTAGATGCCGGCCCCCAGGCGCGGGCCGAGGAGGTAGCCCAGTATCGACAGGTCGGGAAGGAGGAAGACGATCGCGAACGTTTTCCAGGTTCCCCCGATCCGCGCGTACAGCAGGAGCGCGAGTGCCAGGATCGCGATCCCTTCGAGTCGAAGCCAGCGCTGGACGTTGCCGGTGAGGGGACTGGGCATGCGAGCTCCTGGATCGGTGAAAGCCGACTACCCGAAGGCGCCGGGCCGGTGCAGGACGTACCGGCCGGCGAATCTCGCCACCGGCGTTCCATCCGCATCATGCACTTCGGAGGCGAGCGCCAATCGTGAACGGCCGCGCCGCCGGAGGAGGTCCAGTGCCTGCTCGAGCGCCACGGGCAGCGGCCCAGCGCAGGTGGCACGCACGTCGCTGCGCGCCGGCCGCGGATACCGAATGGTGCTGTCCTGGATCACGACGTGCGCCTCGGCTCCAGCCTCCGCCAGCGCCAGCCAGAGCGCGCCCCAACCCGCCAGGGTGGCCACGGCATTCAGGCTTCCGGCGAAGACGGCGCCCTTGTGATTCCGGTTCGCCGCAAGCGGGAGCCAGAGCACCAGGCCGCCGCCCGACCTGGACTCGACCCGGATGCCGAGCGACTGGGTGATCGGAAGCTCCGCTGCCAGCACCTCGCCGAGGCGGGCGAACAGGCCTTCGTCAGCCACTGCGCGCCAGGAAACGCTCCAGGGCCACGGCCAGGCGGTCGACCCGAGTATCGCTCAGGTCATGGTCGAGCGGGAGGCGCTCCCCCGCCAGGCTCCATTCCACGTCCACCCAGCGGCTGATGACCTCCGCACCCTGCGTCCGGGCCGACTCGAGCCACAAGGCGCGCTCCCGGCCTTCATAGACCAGCCGGACCCGCAGCCGCGGCCCCAGGTACTCCGCATAGGCATTGGGGTCCGCCCGGGATGCCCTCTCCAGCGACGCGAGGCGCAATCCGTGCGCCATGGCCAGCGGGCGCAGCCGCTCGAGTGCGCGTTCGAACGGTTCGGTCGGCGGTGAGTCGGGCGGGAGCAGGGGTTGTCTCGCAGCCGGGATGGACCCGGGGTCAGCGGATGCCGGTGTCGAACTCGAGCCGTACGTCGGTGACCCGGTCTGCTACGACCGTGACAGACTTGGACTGCACGGCCGGGGTCATGATCGGCGCGTCGGCGGCCGGCACGATCTGATAGTCGCCGGGCGGCAGGTTGAGGCGGAATCGGCCGTCATCCGCCGTGTGGAAGGTGGTGACCGGTACCGATCCCTGGCGCACGTCGAACAGCGCGCTGAAGGGGCTTTCGCAGCTGATCCCGGGGCCGCACACCGGTTGGGTCGGGGACCGGATCACCACGCCGATGAGTGTGGTCGACTGCGTGGCAGCGACCACGATCATCACGTCTCCCTCGCACGCGGCGAGGG
>JBOHSQ010000107.1:0-8369 GCA_050733295.1 Gemmatimonadales bacterium | reverse complement strand
GCGAAACACCGCGCCATCGACCAGCTGCGGCGCCGCACCCTGGTCGCCCGCAAGCATGAGGTACTTGCCCCCGAGCTGGATGCAGCACGGGAGGCAGCGGTGTCCGACCTCGATGCCCAGCTCGATGACACGGTCGGCGACGACCTCCTGCGGCTGGTCTTCATCGCCTGCCATCCAGTGCTCTCCCGCGAGGCCCGCACCGCGCTCACGCTCCGCCTGCTCGGCGGACTCACCACCGCCGAAATCGCACGGGCGTTCCTTTCCACCGACGCCACGATCGCGCAGCGGATCGTGCGCGCCAAGCGGACCCTGGCCCAGGCGCGCGTGCCCTTCGAGGTCCCGCGTGGGGAGGAATTCCGGGCCCGGTTGTCGTCGGTGCTCGAGGTCATCTACCTGATCTTCAACGAGGGCTATGCGGCGACGGCCGGCGAGGATCTCATGCGCCCGGGGCTCTGCGACGAGGCGCTTCGGCTGGGTCGGATCCTCGCGGGACTCGCGCCGGGCGAGCCCGAGGTGCACGGACTGGTGGCCCTGATGGAGATCCAGGCCTCGCGCACGCGCGCCCGCACCGGTCGATCCGGTGAGCCGATCCTGCTCCTCGACCAGGATCGGGCGCGCTGGGACCAGCTGCTCATCCGGCGCGGGTTCGCGGCGCTCGAGCGGGCGGAGACGCTCGATGGTGCGGAAGGCTGGTACGCCCTCCAGGCAGCAATCGCGGCCTGCCACGCCCGGGCCACCACTGCGGATGCGACCGACTGGCCTCGGATCGTCGGCCTCTACGACCGGCTGGCGGAACTCGACCCGTCCCCGGTCGTTGCGCTGAACCGCGCCGTCGCCGTCGGGATGGCCCGCGGGCCGAAGGCCGGGCTGGAGCTGGTGGAGGCGCTGACCCGGGAGCCGTCGCTCCGCGGCTATCACCTCCTGCCCAGCGTGCGCGGCGACCTGCTCGCGAAGCTCGGGCGCAAGGACGAGGCCCGCGCGGAATTCGAGCGCGCCGCATCGCTCACCCGCAACGCGCGCGAGCGGAGCCTGCTGCTGGCGCGCGCGGCCGAATGCGGCGCCGCCGCGGGGACCACCGCGTGAGCGGGACTCACGGGCCGGAGCCTGTGTTGGGCGGCCCGCTCGCACCCTTCGTCCGATTCTTCCGCACCGAAGCCGCCAGCGGCGTCCTCCTGCTCGCCTGCGCGGTGGTGGCGCTCGCCTGGGCCAACTCGCCCTGGGCGGAGAGTTACTTCCACCTTTGGGAGATCCAGGTCCGCATCGGCGCCGGCGCGCGCGCGCTGTCGATGAGCCTGCACCACTGGATCAACGACGGCCTGATGGCGGTCTTCTTCTTCGTTGTGGGCCTGGAGGTCAAGCGTGAACTGCTGGTGGGCGAGCTGGCATCGCCCCGGCGCGCGGCGCTGCCGGTAGCGGCCGCCCTCGGCGGGATGGTGGTGCCCGCGGCGATCTATGCGCTGGTCAATGCCGGTGGTCCGGGGAGCGCGGGCTGGGGCGTGCCGATGGCGACCGACATCGCCTTTGCCCTCGGGGTGCTCGCACTGCTTGGCACTCGCGCGCCGGCGGCCATGAAGGTATTCCTGGCCGCCCTCGCCATCGCCGACGACATCGGGGCGGTGCTGGTCATCGCCTTCGCGTACAGCTCGGGCCTGGACCGCGGCGCCTTGCTGGCGGCGGCCGGCGTGTTGGTGATCCTGGCGCTGCTCAACCGTGGCGGGATCCGGCGGCCAGCGCCCTACGCCCTCCTGGGGGTGGTCCTCTGGTTCGCCGTCCTGAAGTCGGGCATTCACGCGACCATCGCGGGCGTGCTGCTCGCCACGACGATTCCGGCGCGCTGCGCCATCGACGATCGCGCCTTCGCCCGCAGGGCCCGCGACCTGGTGAACGAGTTCGAGGCCGCCGAGCCACCGGGGCGGCCCGACGTCCCCGGTCCCGCCCAGGTGGGCATCCTGCAGGCGCTCGCGTCCGCCGCCGAGGCGGCCTCCTCACCGCTCCAGCGGATCCAGCATCACCTGCACGGCATCGTCGCGTTCCTGATCATGCCGCTGTTCGCCCTGGCCAATGCCGGGGTGGCGATCGGCGCCGGTGGCCTGGCCGATCGGCTGGCCGGCCCTGTGAGCCTCGGCATCGTGCTCGGGCTGCTGGTCGGGAAGCCGGTCGGCATCGTCCTGTTCTCGTGGATCGCCATGCGGACGGGTTTCGCGGTGCAGCCCACAGGGGTCACGTGGCGACACTTCCTCGGGGTGGGCCTGCTCGGCGGGATCGGGTTCACCATGGCGTTGTTCATCGCCGATCTCGCCTTCGCGGGCACGGCGCTGCATGACGAGGCCAAGGTCGGGGTCTTTGCCGGCTCGCTGTTGGCCGGGGTTGCGGGCGCGCTGGTGCTGAGGCGGGCGGGACGGCGGCTGGCCGCCGCGGATTCAGGCTGAGGGACCTGCGGAGGGGAGGGGAGCGGCTCAGCCCTGGCGCCGGGCGCGGCGCTCGTCGAGCAGCATCCGGGCGACGTCGGCGTGCGTGCCCTTCGAGGCGGCGATGCGCTCGAGCGTCGCGTCCGACTCCTGCCCGAGCATTGCGGCCATCGTGACGATCATCGCGCGGTGTCCGGCCACCTCCCGGTCGTCGAGCGCCTGCCGGCGCACCTGCCAACCCAGCACTACCGCGAAGGCCAGCGCCACTGCAGCGAGTGCCCCGCCGGTGATGCCGAGCCGGGGATCGATGAATCCCCTGGCACCCAGCGCCGCGAGTCCGAGCGCCAGGATGCCCACGGCCACCACGAGCCACATCTGGCGGCGCAGCTGCTGACTGGCGTCGCTGAGGGGCGACTCCTTGCCGGGGGCGAGAATCGGCATGGTCAGACCGGGAGGTCGTCGCGGATCAGGACGAGGATGGCGCCATGCGGAACCACCAGGTAGCGCTTCTCCTCGAACGTGATTTCCACCGCGGCCTTGCGGAAGAAGATCGCGTGATCGCCCACGCGGGCCTGGAGCGGCCGGCTGCGGGCCTCGCGCCGCAGCTCGCGCCAGGGCTCGTCCGAGTCGACGGATTCGGTGATCGGGTCGCCGGTCCCCACGGCCACGATGAGGCCGCTTTGCACCTGCTGGCTGTCGATGGCGGTCGGCGGCAGGTACAGTCCGCCGCGAAGCCGGTCGTCGCCCTCCTCGGGCGTGATGAGCACGCGGTCGCCCACCACGACGAGCTGGCGCGGGGGAAATTCCGTCGACTCGTCCATCCGCGGGCTCAACCCCCGACCCGGCCGTGCACGGTCACCAGCTCGGTGATCCGGAGCATCCGGGTCCCGTGCGGAAGCCGGAGCCTCACTTCCTCACCCACCGACCGGTCCTTGAGCGCCTGGCCCAGCGGGGAGGCAAGCGAGATGTGCCCGGCGTCCACGTCCATCATCTCGGCGAAGACGACGGTGTAGACCTCCTGGTCGCCGCTCTCGATATCCCTCACGGTGACGGTCGAGCCGAGCCCCACCCGGTCGAGCGGGGCCTCGGCGCTCGCGACCTGCCCGATCGAGTTGAGCCGCTGGTGCAACTGGCCCAGCCTGGCCTGGACGAACTGCTGTCGCTCGAGCGCCGCCTTGTACTCGGAGTTCTCACGCAGGTCGCCGAGCTCCACGGCCTGCGCGATGGCACGCGGCAGGGTCACGTTGAGCTCGTGACTCAGGGACTTGATTTCCCGGCCCAGCTTCTCGCGGATTTCGCTGATCATCGCCGCACCACGCACGTAAAAAGGAACGCCCGGGTTTGGCCGGACCCGGGTGTCAGGATGAAACGCTGTGCTCCCTTTCAATATACTGGACGGGTCACGGCGGCACCAATCGCGGTTGGTCCTCCGGATCGCCGCCGGTATACTGGTGGCCCGATGCCCCACGTATCACGAGCCGTGCCAGCCGATTGGCCCTGCCGTGCGGCCTGCCCGCTGGCCCTCGCTGCGCTGGTTCTGGCGCTCTCGGGTTGCGCCGGTACGGCGCCGAAACGAACGGATCAGGCGCCGTGGCCTGCCGCTCCTGCCGAAATGGCCGATAGCGTCCTCGTTGACGTCCGCCTGGCCGATTCGACGATCCGGGTGGAGGCCCGGTACGCGGGCACCGGGAACTTTACCGGCCAGCCGCTGCCCGGGTATGAGGCCAATCGGGCGCTCCTGCGGCGGGAAGCGGCGGCCGCGCTTGGCCGGGTCCAGCGCCGGCTCCGGCCCGAGGGCGTGGGGCTCAAGGTCTTCGATGGGTATCGGCCAATTCGCGCCACCCGGGCCATGGTGGAGTGGACGACACGGACCGGGCGCGAGGACCTGCTCGACGAGGGGTACATCGCGGTGCGCAGTCGTCACAACCTCGGCCTCGCCGTGGACCTCACGCTGGTGCGCCTCGAGGGCGGGTCCGAGCTCGCGATGGGAACCCCCTTCGACGAGTTCTCGCCGGCGGCCCACACCGCAAACGCCACCGGTGCGGTGCTGGTCAACCGGCAGCGCCTGGTGGCGGCGATGGAAGCGGAGGGGTTCCGCAATTACGTGCAGGAGTGGTGGCACTTCTCCTTCGAGGTGGCGGGCGATCCCCTCGCCTTCGACGTGCCCATCCCGCCGTGAGTGCAGGCGCCCGCCGCGCTCCGGCGCGCGGCATTGCTTGACCCCGCCCCGAGCCGTGGGCTAGGTTTGAGCGCTTTTTTAGGCCGGCTTCGGTTCCAACCCGACAGGAAATCGCGGAATGCACTCGAGGAAGTTCCTGGTTCCCGAGGTCTCCCGCTGGTTGCTCGTGGTCCTGCTCGGGGCCGTGGTGCTCGCCCTGGCAGGGTGCTCCGAGCATTTCCCGCAGACCTCGCTGGCGCCCAGGGGCGAAGCGGCACGGATCTCCGACGACGTCTTCATGACGACGGTCAAGTGGGCCGCCGTCGTCTTCGTGCTGGTCGAAGGCGCGCTCCTCTTCACCATCGTCAAGTTCCGCGGCCGGCCGGAGGACCCGGAGCCGGCCCAGGTGCACGGCAACACGCTGCTCGAGGTGGTCTGGACGGTGATCCCGGCGGTGGTCCTCGCGATGATCGCCGTGCCGACGATCCGCGCCATCTTCCAGCTCGCGGAGGCGCCGGGCGACGACCCGCTCGAAGTCGAGGTCATCGGGCACCAGTGGTGGTGGGAGTTCCGTTACCCCGACCTCGGCATCGTCACCGCCGGCGAGCTGCACGTGCCGGTGGGGCGCACCGTCGACCTCACGCTCACCGCGGCCGACGTGCTCCACAGCTTCTGGATCCCGCAGTTCGCCGGCAAGCGCGACGTCTTCCCGAAGCGTCCCTCCTACATCTGGTTCCGGGCTGACTCGGCGGGCAACTACACCGGTCAGTGCGCCGAGTTCTGCGGACTCCAGCACGGGCGGATGGGCTTCCGCGTCGTGGCCGAGGATCCCGCGGCGTTCGACGCGTGGGTGGCCCAGCAGACCGCCCCGGCGCCGGCGATCTCCGACAGCACCACGCCGCTCGCCGCCAAGGGCAAGCAGGTCTTTGCGGCGGCGGGCTGCATCGGCTGCCACGCGATGGCGGGCCAGCCGACCGAGCGGATGACCACGATGCTGGGCCCCAACCTGTCGCATGTGGGGAGCCGCGGCTCGATCGCGGGGAACATGCTGGAGAACACGGATGAGAACCTGGCGCGGTGGATCAGCCGGCCCCAGGAGGTGAAGGAGGGGTCGCTGATGAAGCTGCCGCGTGAGCTCGCGGCCGACGAGGTGCAGGCGCTCGTCGCCTACCTCCGCCTGCACCGGTAGCCGGAGCCGAGGACACCGATGGCCACCACCGCACTCGATCATGCCCACGCGCCTGCCCACGCCGCCCCCCGGGGCGGGTTGTGGAGCTGGATCACGACCGTCGACCACAAGCGGATCGGGATCCTGTACGGCGCGACGGCGTTCATCTTCTTCCTGATGGGCGGGCTCGAAGCCCTCCTGCTGCGGATCCAGCTGGGAACGCCCGACAACACCTTCCTCAGCCCGGAGCTGTACAACCAGCTGTTCACGATGCACGGCACCACCATGATCTTCCTCGGGCTGATGCCGCTCAACGCGATGTTCTTCAACTACCTCATCCCGATCCAGCTCGGGGCGAGGGACGTGGCCTTTCCCCGCCTGAACGCCTTCAGCTACTGGGTGTTCCTCTTCGGCGGGCTGTTCATGAACGTGAGCTTCCTGTTCGGCGCGGCCCCGAACGTGGGCTGGTTCGGCTACGCGAACCTGACCAGCAGCGAGTTCTCGCCCGGCCTCAACGTCGACTTCTGGGTGCTCGGCCTGCAGATCCTCGGCATCTCCTCGCTGGCGGCGGCGGTCAACTTCTTCGTCACCATCATCAACCTGCGCGCGCCCGGCATGAAGCTGATGCGCATGCCGATGTTCGTGTGGATGAGCTTCATCACCCAGATGCTCCTCCTGCTGGCCTTCCCGGTCATCACGGTGGCGCTCATCCTGCTGATGATGGACCGGTTCGCCGGCGCGGCGTTCTTCACGCCCGCCGGCGGCGGGGACCCGATGCTCTGGCAGCACCTGTTCTGGATCTTCGGGCACCCCGAGGTCTACATCCTGATCCTCCCGGCCTTCGGCATCGTGTCCGAGGTCCTGCCGGTCTTCTCCCGCAAGCCGCTCTTCGGCTACGCCGCCATGGTGTTCTCCGGCGCGTTCATCGCCTTCCTCGGGTTCGGCGTGTGGAGCCACCACATGTTCTCGACCGGGATGGGGCCGATCGCGGACACCGTCTTCAGCCTCACCACGATGCTGATCGCGGTGCCGACCGGGGTGAAGATCTTCAACTGGATCGGGACGCTCTGGGGTGGGTCGCTCCAGTTCCGCACCCCGCTGTACTTCGCCCTGGGCTTCATCGCGATGTTCATCATCGGCGGCCTCTCGGGCGTCATGCACGCCTCGCCGCCCGCCGACCTGCAGCAGACCGACACCTACTTCGTCGTGGCGCACTTCCACTACGTGCTGTTCGGCGGGACGATGTTCGGCCTGATGGCCGGGGCCTACTACTGGCTGCCGAAGATGTCGGGCCGGATGCTCGACGAGGGGCTGGGGAAGCTCCACTTCTGGCTGATGTTCGTGGCGTTCAACCTGACCTTCTTCCCGATGCACTTCGTCGGGCTGCACGGGATGCCGCGCCGGGTGTACACCTACCCCGCGGGCCTCGGGTTCGAGACGCTGAACATGATCGAGACGGCGGGCTCGTTCCTGCTCGGGATCTCCTTCCTGGTCTTCGGCTGGAACCTGTGGAGGAACGTGATTCGCGGGCGCGGCGCCGTGGCGCCGGCCGACCCGTGGAACGGCGCCACCCTCGAGTGGGCGATCCCGTCGCCGCCGCAGGAATTCAACTTCCCCGAAGTGCCGGTGGTGACTTCGCGTGACCCGGTCTGGGAGATGAAGCGGGAGCGTGGGGGCCAGCTGCCGGAGCCGGAACGGGTGAGCGGGGCCGGCATCCACATGCCCAACCCCTCCTACTGGCCCATCGTCTGCGCCACGGGGGTGCTGGTGTTCTTCGTCGGATTCCTGTTCACGCTCGCCACGCCGACGCAGCTCACGCTCACGATCGGCGGAGGGCTGCTGGTGATGTACTCGATCTACCGCTGGGCCTTCGAGCCCGTCGGCTGACCCCCGGACCCAACGGAACGCCCGTGTCGCACGACGCCGCCCACGCCCTGGAGCACCCGCCCACTTCCACCGGCCTCGATACCCGGAAGTTGGCGATCTGGACCTTCATCGGGTCGGAGTGCCTGTTCTTCGCCTCGCTGATCGCCACCTACCTGGTGTATCACGCGCGGATCAAGGCCGGGCCGGGGCCCTATCCCCACGACCCCTGGACCGCGCCCGACGGCACCCACTACGAGCAGATCTTCGAGATCCCGCTGGTCACCTTCGGGACCGCGCTGCTGCTCTTCAGCTCCTTCTTCGTCGTGCTCGCGCTCAACGGGGCGCAGCGCGGCAACCGGAAGCGGCTGGTGGGATGGCTCTCGGCCACCATCCTCTGCGGCCTGTTCTTCGTGGGGATGCAGGTGTACGAGTTCAGCCATTTCGTGCACAAGGGCCTGGGGTTCACCACCAACCTGTTCAGCGCGCCGTTCTACACCCTCACCGGCTTCCATGGCAGCCACGTCACCGTTGGCGTGATCTGGCTGACCACCATGCTGGTGCTGGCGCTGCGGGGGAAGCTCGGGCCGGAGAAGGCGCTCAACCTCGAGATGGCGGCCCTGTACTGGCACTTCGTGGACGTGGTCTGGATCGTGATCTTCCCCGTCGTCTACCTGATGAAGTGAGGCCGCTGACCATGGATGCGCACGCGACCGCCGCCGAGGAACACGGCCACCCGACGCCCGGGACCTACGCGAAGATCGGCTTCATC
>JBOHSQ010000106.1:0-15055 GCA_050733295.1 Gemmatimonadales bacterium | reverse complement strand
GCCTGGCTCCGTGCGCGCGGGGCTAGGGTGGTGCTCCTCTCCCATCTGGGACGTCCGAAGGGTGGGCCGGATCCGGCACAGTCACTGGCTCCGGTGGCGCGGGCTCTCGAGGGCCACCTGGGGAGTCCGGTGGCCTTCCTGGCCGACCCGACGTCCGAGTCGGCGGTGGCCGAGACGCGGCGGTTGCCACGCGGAGGCGTCGCCCTGGGGGAGAACACCCGGTTCTACGCGGGCGAGGAAGAGAACGACCCGGAGCTGGCGGCACAGTTCGCCAGCCTGGGCGACTTCTATGTCAACGACGCCTTCGGGGCGGCGCACCGGGCCCACGCAAGCACGGAGGCGGTGGCCCGGCTTCTCAAGCCGGCCGTCTCCGGTTTCCTGATGCAGCGGGAGCTGGACTACCTCGGCCGCACGCTGGATCAGCCCCGGCGGCCGTTCATCGCCGTCCTCGGCGGCGCCAAGATCTCCGGCAAGATCGACCTCGTCGAGTCGCTCCTGCCCCGGGTGGATGCGATCCTCATCGGCGGCGCCATGGCCTGCACCTTCTTCCGGGCCCGCGGCCTCGAAACCGGCCGGTCGCTGGTGGAGGAGGACCGGGTGGCCATGGCCGAGGGGCTGCTCGAACGCGCAGATGACAAGCTCGTCCTGCCGGGGGACGCCGTCGTCTCCACCGCGCTCGAGCCCAACGTCACCACTCAGGTCGTACCCGTCCGGTCCATTCCCGCCGGCTGGGCGATGTACGACGTCGGCCCCCGCACCGTCCAGGCCTTCGCGGAGCGCATCCTCGGCGCCGGGACCGTGCTCTGGAACGGTCCGATGGGTGTCTTCGAGACGCCCCCGTTCGACCAGGGCACCCTTGGCATTGCCCACGCCATGGCCCGCGCCACCGACGGTGGCGCTGTCACGGTGGTGGGTGGTGGCGATTCGGCGGCCGCGATCACCGCCGCGGGCCTCGCGGACAAGGTGAGCCACGTCTCCACCGGTGGCGGGGCGGCTCTCGAGTTCCTCGAGGGCAGGCCGCTCCCCGGCGTGGTGGCGCTCGACGACGCCTGAGCGTGTCGCTGTAGCGGTGGCGCTCCACCTTGACGCGCCGACCGCGAAGTGTAGCGTATCCCAACCCCCCGATAAGAGTCTTGCCTCGCGCCCGCCATCCCCGGCGGCCGGGGTCCTGCCGGTCCTTCATCCTCGGAGGACGTCGTGCGCCTCGATCGTCTTGTTCCCCGCATACGCTGGTGCTTGGCATTGGGCGCTCTGGCGGCCGGCGCGGTGGCGACACCCGCACCGCTCGGTGCGCAGGGCGTCACCACCGGCGCCATTCAGGGACTCGTGACTGATACTCAGGGCGAGGCGCTGGTGGACGCCACCGTGGTCGCGGTGCACGTCCCTACTGGCACGCGGTATCGGGCGTTCGTGCGGCAGGGGGGCGCGTACAACCTCCCCAACCTGCGCGTCGGCGGGCCCTACCGGGTCACGACCACGTACATCGGGGCGGTGCCCACCACCCGTGAAGATGTCTTCCTCAACCTCGGCGAGACGCTGCGGCTCGACTTCCAGCTGGAGCGCCGGGCGGTCCAGGTGGAGGAGCTGGTGGTGGCGGGGGAGGAGAACGAGGTCCTGAACGCCGGGCGGACCGGTGCGGAGACCTACATCGGGCCGCGCGAAATCCTGCTGATGCCGACGGTCAAGCGCAGCACCCGCGACCTCACCAAGCTCGACCCGCGGAGTGACGGCAACTACAGCTTTGCCGGGCGTAACTGGCTCTACAACAACGTCTCGCTCGACGGGTCGTACTTCAACAACCCCTTCGGGCTCGACGACCCAGCCCCCGGCGGCCAGGCCAATGGCGAACCGGTCCCGTACGACGCCATCGAGCAGGTCGAGGTCTCCATCGCGCCGTTCGACGTGCGCGAGGGCGGCTTCACCGGCGCCAACGTCAACATCGTGACCAAGAGCGGGACCAACCAGCTCACCGGCTCCGCCTACGCCTTCCTCCGGAACGACGCGTTCCAGGGCAACACGGTGAGTGGCAACGAGGTGGTGGCGAACCCCGACCTGAGCTACCTCCAGTCCGGCTTCGCCGTGAGCGGCCCGATTCTCAGGGACAAGCTGTTCTTCTTCCTCAACGGCGAAATCGAGCGCACCGACAACCCCGGCACCGACTTCGTGGCCAGCCAGGGTGGGTCGGGCGGATTCGGCGTCTCCAGGGTGGCCGCAGCGGACCTGGACGCCATCTCGGAGCGACTCGCCACCGAGTACGGCTACGAGACCGGCCCTTATGAGGGCTACATCTTCCAAACCGACAACGACAAGGTCCTCGCCAAGCTCGACTACAACCTGAACCAGGACAACACCTTCACGCTCCGGTACAACTACCTGGACGCCACCCGCGACCAAGGGCCCCACCCCTTCGTGCTGAGCTTCAACAACACCGGCCGGGGACCGAACACCGCCAGCCTGCCGTTCCGCAACTCGGGCTACGCCATCAACAACAACCTCAACTCGGTCGCCTTCGAGTGGAACAGCCGGACGGCGAGCTTCGCCAACCGGTTCTTCGCCAGCTACAACCGCTTCCGCGACAATCGCGACCCCTTCAGCGCCGATTTCCCCACCATCGAGATCGGCCAGGATGGCGTCACGTACACCACCGCCGGGCACGAACCGTTCTCGATCCACAATATCCTGGACCAGGACGTCTGGCAGGTCACCAACAACTTCAGCCTGTTCCGTGGCAACCACGTCTTTACCGTGGGCGTCAACTACGAGAAGTTCTCCTTCTTCAACTCGTTCAACATCTTCCGGCACGGCTTCTTCCCGGCCGTGAGCACGTTCCCCTCGGTCCAGGCCTTCATGGACACCACCGACCCGGGGAACCCGGCCCAGATCGAGTTCGACGCCTTCATCGGGACCGGGCCATTCAAGGGCGAGAACATCGACGCGTCCCAGCTGGGCCTCTACGCCCAGGACGAGTTTCTCATCTCCGACCGATTCAACCTGACCTACGGCCTTCGGGTCGACTTCCCGTCGTACGGAACCGAGCCGGTGGACAATCCCTTCTCCCGCAGCCGGATCGCGCTGGATGAGAACGGGAACTCCGAGACGGTCGACCAGAGTAGTCTCCCGGGCGCCGACCCGCTCTTCTCCCCCCGGGTCGGGTTCAACTGGAACGCCGTCGGCGACAGGCAGACGCAGGTCCGCGGCGGCACCGGTGTCTTCACCGGCCGGATCCCCTTCGTCTGGTTCGGCAACGTCATCTCGAATCCTGGTGCGAACCCGAACATCTTCCCCGGCGCCCCGCCGGTCGAAACCGGGCACGGCTCGGTGCTGCAGCAGTCCTTCGATCTGAACGCCATGGATCCCGATTTCCAGTGGCCCCAGGTGTGGACTACCGATCTCGCGGTGGACCAGCGGCTGCCCTGGGAGATGCTAGGCACGTTCGAGGTCATCTACGCCAAGGACATCAATGCGGTCGTGATGCGGAACGCCGACCTGAATGTGGCGCCGGCCGACGTCGGCACGGTGCCCGGCCCGGATGGGCGGCCGTTCTATGGCTTGGGCGCGGCGAGCAGTGAGCTCAACCCGGACGGAGCCGGCATCTACGTCATCGACAATACCGACGAGGGCCATTCGTTCAACGCTACTGCTCAGCTCCGGAAGACCTGGTCCTCCGGCTTCTCCGCCATGCTGGCGTACAGCTATACCGACGCCGACAACGCCATCCAGTCCACCGAGATCGCGAGCGTCCTCTGGCAGCTCCAGCCGGTGCAGGGGAATCCCAACCAGCCCGGCATCGCGCCGTCCCAGTTCGGCCAGCGGCACCGCTTCATCGCCGCCGCGTCCTGGGGCAAGCAATGGTCGCCCAGCCTCCGGACCCAGATCGGCCTCTTCTTCGAGGCGGCGGAGGGTAACCGCTACACCGCCTCCGGAGGCAACCGCTTCTCCGTCATCTACTCCGGCGATGTGAACGGCGACGGGCAGGCGGGGAACGATCTGATCTACGTCCCGCGGGACGCGATGGATCCGAGCGAGGTCGCCATCGTGGATTACACCGACGGGAACGGCGTACTGCACACGGAGGCGGAGCAGCGGGCCGCGCTCGAAACCTTCATCCGGCAGGACGACTACCTCCGCGAGAACCGGGGCCGTATCGCCGACCGGAACGGACTGCTCAACCCGTGGTACAACAACCTCGACCTCAAGATCCTGCAGGACTTCGCCTTGGGCTCGGGCACGCGGCGGCACGTGTTCCAGCTGAGCCTCGACGTGCTCAACTTCGGCAACCTGATCAGTTCCGACTGGGGAGTCCGGAAGGTGGCCAATCCGTCGGCACTGTCGCCGCTCCGGCTCGATCCCACCACCTACGCCGTCACACCGTATGACGGATCGACGGCCCCGGTGCTCAACTTCACCGGCCCGTCGGAGACCTTCATCGACGACCCGGGCATCTTCTCCCGGTGGCAGGCCCAGATCGGCCTGAGGTACTACTTCGAGTAGTCCGCGGAGCGGGATGGCATCCGGCGACCTGCGCCAGTAGGTTCGTCGGGTGCCACCGATCCGCCTGATCCGGCTCGGCCCTCGCGCGCTCGATGAGCTCCGGAACGATCCCGGCGCTTTCGAGCGCGCGCATCATGTGGCCCTGGGTAACCAGACCGGGCGTGTGGCCGATCTCGCGGAGCACTGTGCTGAGCAGCTCAGGCTCCGCGGCGTCCCGCCCGAGTGGTTCGCCCACCTGGTGGTCGACGGGCCCACCGGCCGGGCGATCGGAACCTGCGGTTTCAAGGGGCCGCCCGACGCGGACGGCGTGGTGGAAATCGCCTATCACACCTTTCCCGCGTTCGAGCGGCAGGGCTACGCCACCGAGATGGCGCGCGCGCTGCGCGACCTCGCCTCCGCCGACCCCGACGTCCAGCTCGTTCGCGCCCACACCCTGCGCGAGCGCAACACCTCCGTCCGCATCCTCGAGACCCTCGGCTTCGACTTCCGGGGCGAGGTGATCGAGCCCGGGGATGGGCCCGTCTGGCGCTGGGAAGCGATCCCACGCAGGGTCTGACCATACACCCTTCCACCCGACTCAGCATGCCTCGACTCGCCGCCCCCGCCGCCAGTGCCGCCCTCGATCGGTACGCCCGGACCTATGCCGATGTGTGGTACGGGGACATTGCCGTGGCTCGGGCGGAGCTGGTGCCAAAGCCGGCGTCGAAATGACCGGCGGCGACGAGATTCTGCGGTATCCCGTCGGCCGTTTCGAGCCGCCGGGGCCGGCGACGGACGCGGACCGGGCGCGCTGGATCGCGGAGATCGCCGCGGCGCCCGCCGCACTGCGTGCCGCCGTGGCCGGCCTCGACGAGACGCGGCTCGGGACGCCATACCGTCCGGGCGGTTGGACCGTGCGGCAGGTGGTGCATCACGTCCCCGACAGCCACATGAATGCCTACGTCCGCACCAAGCTCGCGCTGACCGAGGAGCGTCCCACCATCAAGCCGTACGAGGAGGCTCGCTGGGCCGAGCTCGCGGACACCGCCGCGGTGCCGGTCGAGACCTCGCTGCGGATGCTGGAGCTGCTCCACGAACGGTGGGTGGCACTGCTCCGGACGCTCGGCCCCGCGGACTGGTGGCGCGAATACATCCACCCCGAGCATGGGCGCGCCTTCACGCTGGAGCAGCTGCTCGCGCTCTATGCCTGGCACGGCCGGCATCATGTCGCTCACATCACCAGCCTGCGCGGGCGTGAAGGATGGTGAGTCCCGGCGCCGACTCGGCAGGGGCCATGGCTCCCATTCTCTACGCCGCCAACTGGAAGATGCACCACGGCCCTTCGGCTGCGGCGTCGTACGCCGCACGCTTCGCCGGGCTGGTCCAGCCGTCCCCGGGGCGGGATCTATGGTTCTTTCCGTCGGCGGTATCGCTGGCTACCGTCGCCCGCGCGTTCGACGGCCGGTCGGACATCGTCGTAGGAGCGCAGGACGCCCACTGGGAGCCGCAGGGCGCCTACACCGGGGCGATCTCGATGCCAATGGTCGCGGACGCGGGCGGCAGGGCAGTGCTGGTCGGGCACTCCGAGCGCCGCCACGTCTTCGGCGAGACCGACGAGGAAACCGGGCGCAAGGTCCGGGCGGCGCTCCGGCACGGCCTGTTCCCCGTGCTGTGTGTCGGCGAGAAGCTGGAGCAGCGCGACGCCGGCCGCACGGAGCAGGTGGTGGTGCGGCAGTTGGAGGCGGCGCTCCACGGGCTCGGAGCCGCCGACCTCGGGCCGCTCATGGTCGCCTACGAGCCGGTCTGGGCCATCGGCACCGGCCGGACCGCGCATCCTGCCGACGCCGCCGCCGTCCACGCCGTCATCCGCGACTGGCTCGGCGCGCGGGGCGCCCCGGATAACCTGCGGATTCTCTACGGTGGCAGCGTGAAGGTGGACAACGTGGTGGCGTTGCTCGCGGCACCGGGCGTGGATGGCGTGCTGGTCGGCGGCGCCAGCCTCGACGCCGACGGCTGGGCGGAGATCGTGGGCATCGGTTGACTCGCGCGCGCCGGGCCGGGTATTCTTTGTGATTGGACCCACCCAGGATCGCTCATGTTCACGCTGTTCGTCATCCTGCTCGTGCTCGACGCCCTCCTCCTCTCCGCCGTGGTGCTGCTCCAGGCGGGGCAGGGTGGCGGGCTCGCCTCCCTCGGTGGCGGCGCCACCGACACCTACCTTGGCGGCCGGCAGGCGGTCACGATCCTTACCAAGGCCGCCTGGTGGACCGGCGGCGCGTTCCTCGCGCTGGCCCTGATCCTCTCGGTCATGTCCGCCCGCGGGACGGCCGGCGCGACCGGCGTGCAGCAGATCATCCAGCAGCAGCAGCAACAGCCGGCACCAGCGCCCTCCGGGGCACTCCCACTGGGTGAGCAGGCCGAACCGGTGCCGGCTCCGGCCCCCTCGCCCGGCACTCCGGCTCCCGCGCCCCAGCAGTGAACCGGCGCGCCAACGGGCAACGCGGGGCGGCTGGATGACCGGCCGCCCCGCGTTCGTGCTGCTGGAGGACGGCACCTGGTACGCGGGCACCACGCCCTCGCCGTCGGAGCCGGCCTTCGGTGAGGTCGTATTCACCACCAACCTCACCGGGTACCAGGAGACCTTCACCGACCCGAGCTACCTCGGCCAGATCGTCGTGATGACGGCGCCGATGATCGGCAACTACGGCGTCAACCCCGAAGATATGGAATCCGAACGGCCGCAGGTGGCCGGCGTGGTCGTGCGCGAGTTGTCGCGCCAGACCTCGAACTGGCGGGCGACCGAGCCCCTCGAGGCGTGGCTGGCCCGGCACGCCGTCCCGGTCATCGAGGGCGTGGATACGCGGCGGCTTACCCGCCACATCCGCGAGCGCGGCGCCATGCGCGGCGTCATCGCCGAGGGGAGGGAACCGACGCCGGAGCTGCGCTCCCTGCTGGCCGCGAGCCCGGTCATGGAAGGCCTCGACCTGGCCAGCCGCGCATCCACCGGTGCCGGTTGGCGGCGCGGTGCAGGCGGACCACATGTCGTCGCCTTCGATTACGGGATGAAGCGGAACATCGTCGAGATGCTCGCCGCCGTGGGATGCCGCGTGACGGTCGTGCCCGCGAAGACCAGCGCGGACGAGGTCCGCGCGCTCCAGCCCGACGGCATCTTCCTGTCGAACGGACCGGGCGACCCGGCAGCAGTCGAGTACGCGTTCGAGACCATCCGCGACCTCGCCGACAGCGGGCTCCCCACGTTCGGCATCTGCCTCGGGCAGCAGTTGCTGGGGCTCGCCTTCGGGGGCCGCACGGTGAAGCTGGCCTACGGCCACCGCGGAGGGAACCACCCGGTTCGTGAGCTCGCGAGCGGGCGGGTGCTGATTACGACCCAGAACCATGGATTCGCCGTCGAAGGGGACGAGAACGGCATTCCCGGGGCCCCCGACCTCGAGGTCACCCACCTGAACCTCAACGACGGGACCTTAGAGGGCTTGCGCCACAAGCACTTGCCCGTTTTCGCGGTGCAGTACCACCCCGAGGCCGCCCCCGGCCCTCACGACGCCTACCCCCATTTCCACGAATTCCTGGCCCTGATGCGGTCCCGGACCGGATCAAGTACCCCAACCTCTTGACAGTCAACGCTTAAGCTCGTAGAATCGCCCCCGAAGACCCGGTGGCGGTCCCGGCGCCGGACCCGAACCCTTCTTGGGGGGCGCATGACCAAGGCCGACCTCGTCGAACACGTCACCGCGTCGATCGCCCGCACCGCCGGGCCCATGATCTCCAAGAAGGACTGCGCCAGGGTGGTCGATGCGTTTCTCGAGGCGGTGAAGGAGGCGCTGCGCGAGCAGCAGAATATCGAAATCCGCGGGTTCGGCACCTTCAAGATTCGCAAGCGGAAGACTCGGATGGCCCGGAATCCCCGAACCGGCGATCCGGTCGAGGTGGCCGCGAGGCCGGTCCCGGTGTTCAAGCCCAGCAAGGAGTTGCGCACGCTGGTGGCCGACGAGGAAGACTTCCCCTCGGCCGCCGAGCCGCTGTGAGCCCGAGTGGCCCAGGTCCAGGTCGAATCCCCACGGGGTCGCGGTTTCGCGGCCCCGCCTCGTTTCCCGGGTCGTGAAATCCGATCTCCAGCTATACTTGAAGCATGCGAATGGAAGGCGTGAACAGGGCGAGGTTTAGCAGTTCTTGCCCTGGGGACGGTGAAGGTGCCTGAGGCCGGGGCAGTGACCGTCCTCCTCTTCGCCCAGTACGCGGAGCTCGGCGGCGGCGGCCGCTGGGAGCTTCCGTTGCCGCCCGACGCCACCGTCGGCGGACTGCTCGCTGCCCTCAGGCAGGCGGCCGGCGGAGCCGCGTCCCTTCCCGATCGCCCGCTTTGCGCCGTCAATCGACGTCAGGCCCGTCTCACCGATCCGGTCGCCCGGGGCGACGAGGTGGCGTTCCTGCCACCGCTGGCGGGAGGCTGAGCCGTGTTTCTGACCCGGGAGCCGCTCGACCTCGGCGCCCTCGTGGCAGGGGTGTCGTCGGTGAGCCGCGGGGGGATTGCCACCTTCGTCGGGGTGGTGCGTGATCATCACGACGGCCGGGCCGTCCAGGAACTCGAGTATTCCGCCTATGAGCCGATGGCCGAGTCGATCGCCGGGGAGATCGTTTCCGAGACCGAGCGGCGCTGGCCGGTGAAGGTGGCGCTCCGGCATCGGCTGGGCCGCCTCGCGCTGGGGGACGCCGCGGTAGCGATCGCCGCGGCGGGTGACCACCGGGATGAAGCTTTCGCCGCGTGTCGCTACGTCATCGAAGAAGTGAAGCGGCGCCTCCCGGTCTGGAAGCGCGAGCGATACGCGGACGGGACCGAGGCGTGGGTGGATCCCACGAGAGCCGGCCAGGCGGTGCGCTGATGCCGGGCCCGGACCGTCTCTCGCCGGTGGATGCCTTTGGGCGTCCACTCCACTCGCTTCGGCTATCCGTCACCGACCGCTGCAACTTCCGCTGCCGCTACTGCATGCCGGAGGAGGACTACGTCTGGCTGCCCCGCAGCTCCATCCTCTCGTTCGAGGAGATGGAACGGGTGGTGCGGGCCTTCGCGGCCTGCGGTGTGTCCGCGCTCCGGCTCACCGGAGGCGAGCCGCTGCTCCGGCGTGGGCTCCCTGACCTGGTTCGCCCCCTCTCCGCCGTGCCGGGCGTGACCGATCTCGCGCTCACCACCAACGGGTCCCTGCTCGAGGAACACGCCTCGGAGCTTCGCGCCGCCGGCCTGCAGCGCGTGACGGTGAGCCTCGATACGCTCCGGCCCGAACGGGCGGAGGCGTTCGCGCGCACGCGGCTTCACGGGCACGTGCTGGCGGGGATCCGCGCCGCCGCCCGAACGGGCCTGGTCCCCCTCAAGCTCAATGTCGTGGTGGTGCGCGGCTTCAACGACGATGAGCTGCCCGACCTGGTCGAGTTCGGCCGGGCCGTCGGGGCCGAGGTCCGTTTCATCGAGTACATGGACGTGGGCGGGGCCACGCTGTGGAGTCCCGACCAGGTCGTGCCGAAGGAGGAGATTCTCGCACGGGTGGGAGAGCGGTTCGGAACGGCTCGACCACTTCGGGACCGCGCCGACTCCGCGGCGCCGGCCGAGCGGTACGAGCTGGACGACGGCACGGTGCTCGGCGTGATCGCCTCGGTGACCGCGCCGTTCTGCCGTCACTGCGACAGGAGCCGGGTCACCGCCGACGGCACCTGGTACACCTGCCTGTATGCCGACGACGGCGTGGACCTGCGCGCACCCCTTCGTGAGGGGATGGACGAGGCCGGACTCGCCCGGTTGATCGCCGAACACTGGGCAGGCCGCTCCGACCGCGGGGCGGAGCTCAGGCTCTCGGCGCCTGCCCGAGGCGCCCTCTTCCCGCTCGAGGCGCTCCGGCGCGACCCGCACCGCGAGATGCACACCCGCGGCGGCTAGCCACCAGCCAACAGCGAAAAGCGAACCACGAGCATGGCCCTGCACATCGCACTGATCGAGCCCTGCCGCGCCGATAACGCCGGCCGCATTGCCCGCCTCTGCGTCGAGGCCGACACTCCGCTGCATTTCATCGGGCCTGCCGGGTTCGCGCTCGACGACCGCGAACTGCGGCGGGCGGGGCCGAAGGACTGGTCGACGGTGGACCTGTGGCTCCACCCTGACTGGTTCACCTTTCGCGACGCGATCGCGCGGTCCCGCTGTCTCTACTTTTCGCCCGAGGCGGAGCGCGACTTGGCCGAAGCGGAGTTTGGCCCGGCCAGCGTACTCATCTTCGGGAACGAGGAGCACGGACTGCCGCCCCGCATCCTCGAGAAGCACCCGCGCTGGTGCTACCGCGTGCCGCCCGGCCGCGGCGACACGGGGCTCGCCGATCAGGTGGCGCTCGTGCTCGAGGCGGGCCGCGCCGCCGGCAACGGGCCCCGTCGTTCCAGGCGCCGTCGCCGTTGACGGCGGTCCGAGCCCTGCCATCGGGCACGAGTCAGGCGTAGATTACCGCGCTCTCCGGCGCGCCGCCGGCTTCATTCACGCACCCAGCTCACGGAACCATGTTCGAGAAGATCGCAGTCGTCGGGGCGGGCAACGTCGGGGCCACGGCCGCGCAGCGCGTCGCCGAGAAGAGCCTCGCGCGCACGGTGGTGATGATCGATGTCGTGGAGGGGGTCCCGCAGGGCAAGGCGCTCGACCAGTGGCAGTCGGGGCCGGTGGAGGGCTTCGATGCCCGTGTCGTCGGCACCAACGCCTATGACGAGGCCGCCGGCGCCGAGCTGTTCATCGTCACCGCGGGCATCGCCCGGAAGCCGGGCATGAGCCGCGACGACCTGGTGAAGACCAACGCCGGCATCGTCCGCTCCGTGTCGCGGGAGATCAAGCGCGTCGCGCCGAAGAGCACGGTCATCGTGGTCTCCAACCCCCTCGACGTCATGTGCGGCGTCACGATGAAGGAAACCGGCTTCCCGCGCGAGCGGGTCATCGGGATGGCCGGCGTGCTCGACACCGCGCGCTACCGCACCTTCCTGGCCGAGGCCCTCGGCGTCTCGATGCTCGACATCCAGGCGATGGTCCTGGGTGGCCACGGCGACACGATGGTGCCGCTCGTCTCCTGCACCACGGTGAGCGGGATCCCGGTGCGCCAGCTCCTCGACCAGGCCACCCTCGACAGGATCGTGGACCGGACCCGGAACGGCGGGGCGGAGATCGTCGCCCACCTCAAGACCGGTTCGGCCTACTACGCCCCGAGCGCGGCCGCGGTGGAGATGGCCGAGGCCATCGTCCTCGACCGGAAGCGTGTTCTCCCCTGTGCCGCGTGGCTCCAGGGCGAATACGGGCTCCGCGACGTATTCTGCGGCGTTCCCTGCCTGCTCGGCCGCAAGGGGCTCGAGCGCATCCTCGAGGTGGAGCTCACCGCCCAGGAGCGCACCCACCTGCACCAGTCGGCCGAGGCGGTGCGCGCCACCATGCAGGTAATCGGGCTCTGACCCGGCCTCCGGCTCGACGCACCCGGACTCCCACATGAGCGCCCTCGCAACCTGGTGGCACTCCTCGGTCGGCAAGAAGCAGGTGATGGGCGTGACCGGGTTGCTCCTCCTCGCCTGGGTTACCCTGCACATGATCGGCAACCTGCAGGCGTTCCAGGGCGCCGAGTCCCTCAATCGCTACGCCCACCTGCTGCAGGGTGCCACCGGGCCGCTCTGGCTCATGCGGGGCGGGCTGCTCGCCGCGCTCGTCCTGCACGTGGTGGCGGCCGCCCAGCTTACCCGCCGGAGTCTCGCGGCCCGGCCCGTGGGATACGACGTGCGCGCCCCGCAGGTCTCTACCGCGGCGGCTCGCACCCTGCGCGTCGGCGGCGTGCTGCTCCTTGTGTTCATCGTCATCCACCTGATGACCTTCACCACCGGCCAGCTCCACCCCGACTTCGTGCGCGAGGACGTCTACCACAACCTCCTCGTCGTCTTCCGGAGCCCGTTCAAGGTCGCCTTCTACGCCCTCGTCATGCTGGCCCTCGGCCTGCACGTCTTCCACGGGGCGTGGAGCAGCTTCCGGAGCCTGGGCACCACGCGGCCCGGCCCGGAGCCCCTGCGCCGCCGCACCGCACTGGTCTGGGCTCTCGCCGTGGCGCTGGGATTCGTGGCCGTACCACTGGCGATCTACGCCGGACTCATCCGGTGAGCGGGGGCGCCTCATGAGCGTGCCGGACGCGAGGATCCCCGCCGGGCCGCTGGCGGCGAAGTGGGACCGCCATCGGGGCGAGATGCGGCTGGTGAATCCTGCCAACAAGCGGAAGTACACCATCCTGGTGGTGGGGTCGGGCCTGGCCGGCGCGTCGGCGGCGGCCACCCTCTCGGAGCTGGGCTACCGGGTGAAGTGCTTCTGCTTCCAGGATTCGCCGCGCCGGGCCCACTCGATCGCCGCCCAGGGCGGCATCAACGCCGCCAAGAACTACCAGAACGACGGCGACTCGGTCCAGCGGCTCTTCCACGACACCATCAAGGGCGGGGACTTCCGCGCCCGCGAGGCGAACGTCTACCGGCTGGCGCAGGTCTCGCTCAACATCATCGACCAGTGTGTCGCTCAGGGCGTGCCGTTCGCCCGGGAATACGGCGGCCTGCTGGCGAACCGGTCGTTCGGCGGGGCGCAGGTCTCGCGCACCTTCTACGCCCGGGGCCAGACCGGCCAGCAACTGCTCATCGGCGCCTACCAGGCGCTCGAGAAGGAGGTCCGCGGCGGCGGGGTGGAGATGTTCCCTCGCACCGAGATGCTGGACGTGGTGCTGGTGGGCGGCCGCGCCCGGGGCATCGTCGTGCGCGACCTGGTGACCGGAGCCATCACCTCGCACCCGGGCGATGCGGTCATCCTCGCCACCGGCGGGTACGGCAACGTCTTCTTCCTCTCCACCAACGCCAAGGGTTGCAACGTCACCGCCACGTGGCGCGCGCACCGCCGCGGTGCGCTGTTCGGCAATCCCTGCTTCACCCAGATCCACCCCACCTGCATCCCCGTGAGCGGCGACCACCAGTCGAAACTCACCCTGATGTCCGAGTCGCTGCGGAACGACGGACGAGTGTGGGTGCCGGTGAAGGGCGGCGACACCCGGGCACCGGGCGACATCCCGGACGCCGAGCGGGACTACTACCTGGAGCGGAAGTACCCCAGCTTCGGGAACTTGTCACCCCGGGACATCGCCAGCCGCGCCGCCAAGGAGGTCTGCGATGAGGGCCGCGGCGTCGGGCCCTCGGGCCGGGGAGTGTACCTCGACTTCCGCGACGCGATCGGGCGGCTCGGCGAGCAGGCCATCCGGGAGCGGTACGACAACCTCTTCGAGATGTACCAGCGGATCACCGACGAGGACCCGTACCGGGTCCCCATGCGGATCTACCCCGCCGTGCACTACACCATGGGCGGGCTCTGGGTGGACTACAACCTCATGAGCAGCATCCCGGGGCTCCACGTCCTGGGTGAGGCCAACTTCTCGGACCACGGCGCCAACCGCCTGGGCGCGAGCGCGCTGATGCAGGGCCTGGCCGATGGGTACTTCATCATCCCGGTGACCATCGGCGACTACCTCGCGACCGCGAAGCCGGCCCCGGTCGCCACCGACCACCCCGAGTTCCGGCGGGCCGAAGAGGAGGTGGCCGGACGGGTGCGCCGCCTCCTGGGTGCACGCGGCCGGCGCACGGTGGACAGCTTCCATCGCGAGCTCGGGCACTTGATGTGGGAGCACTGTGGCATGGCGCGCTCGGGGCAGGGCCTGCGGACGGCGCTCGCCCGGATCCCGGCCTTGCGGGAGGAGTTCTGGGCCGATGTGGGGGTGCCGGGCACGGGTGAGGCGCTCAACCAGTCCCTCGAGCGGGCCGGCCGGGTCGCCGACTTCTTCGAACTGGCCGAGCTGATGTGCCGGGATGCGCTCCACCGCGAGGAGTCGTGCGGCGGCCACTTCCGCGTCGAGCACCAGACCGAGGATGGCGAGGCGAAGCGCGACGACGAGCGGTTCTGCTACGTCGCGGCCTGGGAGTGGGGCGGGGAAGGCCGCGAGCCCATGCTGCACACGGAGCGGCTGGAGTTCGAGAACGTTCACCTGGCCACGAGGTCGTACAAGTGAACGTCCGCCTCCGGGTCTGGCGCCAGCCGGGGCCTTCGGCCCCCGGCCGGATCGTGGAGTATGACGTGCCGGACCTGAGCCCCGACATGTCGTTCCTCGAGATGCTCGACGTGCTCAACGAGCGCCTCGCCGCCCAGGGCGCGGAGCCGGTCGCGTTCGACCACGACTGCCGGGAAGGCGTCTGCGGCGCATGCGGCGTGATGATCGACGGGGTGGCCCACGGGCCCCATCGCGCGACCACAACCTGCCAGCTCCACATGCGCAGCTTCCCGGACGGCGCAGTGATCACGGTCGAGCCGTGGCGGGCGCGCGCATTCCCGGTGCTCCGTGACCTGGTCGTGGACCGCGGCGCGCTCGACCGGATCATCCAGGCCGGCGGCTACATCTCCGCCGCCACCGGCGGCGCGCCGGACGCGAATGCCATTCCGATCCCCAAGCCCGACGCCGACGCGGCGTTCGACGCCGCGGCCTGCATCGGCTGCGGCGCC
>JBOHSQ010000105.1:0-3017 GCA_050733295.1 Gemmatimonadales bacterium | reverse complement strand
GAGTACGGCAGCGGCTCGTCGCGCGACTGGGCGGCGAAGGGACCGGCGCTCCTGGGCGTCCGAGCGGTGCTCGCCGAGAGCTTCGAGCGGATCCACCGGAGCAACCTGGTGGGGATGGGCGTCCTGCCGCTGGTGTACAGGGAAGGCGAGAACCGCCAGTCGCTCGGCCTCACCGGGCGGGAGACGTTCTCCATTTCCGGCATCGCGAAGGGCCTCAAGCCCAACGGGCTGGTGGACGTCACCGCCGTGGCGGAGGACGGTTCGGTGAAGCAGTTCCAGGCGATCGCCCGGCTCAACTCCGTGGTGGAGATCGAGTACTTCAGCCACGGCGGGATCCTGCAACGGGTGCTGAGGAAGTTCACGGAGTAGGGCGGGTCGCGGTTCGCTGTTCGATGTCCGCTGCCCACGCTTCCCGGCCCGCCCACATCCCTTGGCGCGGCATTCGGGTCCCGTCCGAAGAGGGCGGGACCGCTCGCCGCAGGCGCCAGGGCAGGATTTCCCGAGCGAGTCCCCAAACGCCAGGTGTCACTGTCGCGCCACCAGGCACTCCTTGCCGGATATATCAATACTTATATATTGCCTGTGTCCGACAAGCCTCTCTGGTGGGTCGGCTCGAGCCTCGAGGACCTGCGGGCATTTCCTGCCGCTGCGAGGCGGGAGTCAGGATACCAGCTGAGGCGCGTACAGCGCGGCCTCATGCCCGATGACTGGAAGCCCATGGCCAGCGTCGGACAAGGTGTATGCGAGGTTCGAGTGCATACAGACACCGAGCATCGAGTGTTCTACGTTGCCAGGTTTGCCGAGGCGGTATACGTGCTGCACGCCTTCGAGAAGAAGGCTCGGAAGACGAGCAAGGCGGATATTTCCCTGGGTAAGTCACGCCTCGGTCAAGTCCGACGGGCCCGACGCAGCACGACGGAAGGTTCCCATGACTAAGGGCATTCGCCGTTCCAGCGGCAACGTCTTCGAGGACCTGGGGTTCTCCGCGGAGGAGGCGGAGTACCTGCGAATCCGGGCTGACCTGATGATCACGCTCAGCAAGTTGATCGAAGCCCGGGGCCTCACCCAGGTGAAGGCGGCGGAGCTGTTCGGGGTTTCCCAGCCGCGAATCAGTGACCTGATCCGGGGGAAGATCGATCGATTCAGCATCGACACCCTGGTCGAAATGCTCGGGCATGCGGGGGTCAGGGTTGAGGTGACGGCGAAGACCGCCTCCGCCTGAGGGCGAAGGCCGGGGACCGGCCATGCCACCCTTCATGCGCGCGAAGCATCCCGTGAGCGGACCTTACTTCCACCGCCTCTTCACCTCGGCGCGGGACTTTTTCCTGCTCGAGCCGTGGGCATGCCTCCCCGGGCTGCATGCACTCCGTCTCGACTGCCCCGATCTCGAGATCGAAGGGGCGTGCGCAGTCGTGACCGGACACTGGGGCTGGCCGCCGGGACTCATCCTGCTGCCATCCCCGGCGGCCTACGACCAGCACTTTCTCGCCCTGGCCCGTTCCTCCGACCCGTCCGGTCCACCTTACGTCCCGGGACTCGAGCTGCTGTGGCTCGCATTTCACCCCACGCACAGACTGCCGGCGAGCAACCGGCGCGAAGCGCTCAGGTGGGGCTGGCCCGTCGCCGCGCCTGAGGCCAACCCGGTCGTCAGTTGCCGAGGAGAGGACGGCGTGGAGCGCGAACCCACGCCGTCCGACGTCTATCGGCTCGTGATCGCGGCCGACCTGATCGGAGCATTCATCCGGCGCCAGGGACCAGCGCTGTCCGAGGCGATCTGGCGACGGGGGAGCCAGCGATTCGAGCTGCTCGAAGGGGTCCCGGCCTGGATCACCCCACGCTATGAGACCGAGCCCAGTTTCGTGTGGCCGGAGCCGCGGCCGCCGGGCTTCTACCTTCTCCAGGAGCCACCTCGGGGGACGGATCGGGGCCGGCGGAAACGGAGAGGATCGGAGCAGCCGCCCGCTGCGCCGGACGGCTGAAACAATCGGAGCCGTCCCTACGTCTCACCCTGAAACACCTCCGGTGAGACTCATGCGACGGCTCTTCCTCTTCCTGCTCCTCGCCGGTTCGGGCTGGTACGCCTGGACCCGGCTCCGCCCCTACGACCCCACACCCTGGCTCGCCGATCTCGACCAGCTCGAGCGGGCCACCGCCTCGAGCTACGCCAACCTCGACTGGATGGTCGAGCGCGGGGTGGTGGACCCCGCGGAGCTGCACCGGCTCACCGACAGCCTGATCCGGCACGCCGGGTCGGATGGGGAGGCGAGGGCTGCGCTCCGGGAGTTCGGCCGCGCCTTCAAGGACGGGCACTTCGGGGTTCGGCGTCCCAAGCCGGGGATCGTGAGCCGGATCGAGCGGATGGTCCGGGGCGGCGGCACGTCCGACGAGTTGCTGGCCTCGGTCGACGGCCGTACGGCCTGCGCACGGCTAGGCTACGAGAGTGATGTGAACGAGTCACGCCTGGCACTGGCGCCGGGGTATCGCGTCCACGCGGAGGGCTCCTTCCCCACCGGCCTGGTCCAGATCCCCGGCGGCGAGACCGCCGGCGTGCTCCGGGTCTCGAGTTTCAGCGAGACCGGATATCCCGACGTCTGCGAGGGCGTCTGGGAAACGTTCCGCGGTTCGCTCACGCACGATTCAGCCTGCGTGAATGAGTGCCAATGGCGCTTCCAGTGGGAAGTGGCGAGCGCGCTGCTCCTGGAGGAGGCGAACGCCGTCCGTTCGCTCCGGCAGGCGGGTGCCACGATCCTGGTCGTCGACCTCACCGGGAATGGGGGCGGCACCGACTGGGTGGACCCTGCGGCCCGCCAGCTCGTGGCGAGGCCCATCTCGGCGACGTTGAGCAGCGGAGTGCGGCACAGGCATCACGTCGGGCCGCTCGAGGGCGACCGTCCGCCACTGCTCAACGATCTCGCGCGCACCGACTTGAAGCCCGGTCAGCGTGAGCTCCTCACCGCGGCACTGGCCCGGCTCGACAGCGCCATCGCTGAGGCGAAGGCGCCGTGTGACCGGAGCGG